>JAFGNG010000123.1 GCA_016927125.1 Planctomycetota bacterium
CCCTTACCCAAAATTGAATCCAAGCACTTTCACAGCCTGCGGGCCCTGGTGTTGATCCTCTGTATTGTCTTCGGGCTGGCGCTTGGATTCCTCTACAATATCAGCAAGGAACCCACGCCTGAGACTGAACCGGATAAACCTCTGGTGGAAATAGAGCCGGCGGAGACGGCCGGGACCGAAGAATCCGGCCAGGAAGACCTGCCGACGATCAAGCCACTCGTAAAAGTTATGACCCCTGATTCAACAGATAAAGATGACACTGCAAGTTTAATTGATGAAACCAAGGGCCAGCTTCGTGATGGTTCCGGCCTGGAGATTTTCCTGGATATCAACTCGGGCGAATATCCCACCCTGCTGCCCAAAAAGCCTTATGGCGGCTTGACCGGGGCGAATGCCCCACCGCCCGATTTCGGCTTAAAACAGCCGGCGTCGCAAAGCCAACTGGCTCCCGGCCTGCCGCTGGGAGAGGATAACCTGGCGCCTGATTTAGACATGGATTTTTAACTGGCTGATCCAGAGAAAATCAAACCCGCAGGCTAATCGAATTTAAACCAACCCCTTCAGGGGTTTTTTGTTGGCATCATCTAATTCGATCTGATTATGATAGGCCTGTTATAATTGCTGGCGCAGCCTGCTGCGGGCTGCCGGTTACAATCCTCAAGTGGGGGAGAGTCATGCCGGACAAGAATGGCACAGCTGCAATCCTGGCCATTGGAGAAGAACTCCTGCTCGGGAGTATTTCCGACACCAACTCGGCGCACATCGCTGCCAGCCTGACTTCGGCGGGCTGGAAGGTTGCAGGGATTTTAACCATTGGGGATGACCTTACAGAGATTACCGCCGCCATCCTAGAACTTTCCGCCAAACATGAAATCCTGATCATTACCGGCGGGCTGGGACCGACCTTGGACGATCTTACCCGGCAGGGGCTGGCCGGGGCAGCCGGGGTGGAGCTGGCGGAAAATCCCGAAATGCTGCAAAATATTAAAGCATACTTTCGGGCTTTGCAGTATCCGATGAAGGCGAATAACCGCCTCCAGGCGCTCCTGCCCGAAGGGGGAAGGGGGTTGCATAATTCCATCGGGACCGCTCCCGGAATCGCAATTGAAATCAATGGCTGCCAGTGTTTTGCCTTGCCGGGAGTCCCTTCTGAAATGCGCGTAATGCTGGCCGGGCAGGTTATGCCCATAATCGGCAACCGGCCGGGCGGGGCCATCAGCGTGCGCGAGCTGCATCTCTGGGGCAAGGGCGAGAGCGATATCGGCGCTACCCTTGCTGCTCTGATGGAGCGGGGGCGCAACCCCTCCGTAGGAACCTGCGCTGCCAGCGGCATCATCACCGTGCGGATTGTCGCTTCTGCCGAAACCAAGGCACAGGCGGAGGCATTGCTCCAGGCGGATGAGATTGAAATCAGGAACCGCCTGGCGGAGAACATCTTCGGCGCGGATGGCATTACCTTGGCCGGTGCAGTCGTCAAACTCCTTACCGAGAGAAATGCAACCCTGGCGCTGGCGGAATCCTGTACGGGAGGGTTGATCGGAAAACTGCTCACGGATGTACCGGGCTCATCCGCTGTCTTAACTGAAGGCTTTATCACCTATACCAACGGGGCCAAGATTGCTCGTCTGGGGGTTCCTGCGGAAGTACTTGCCGGGTATGGCGCGGTCAGTGAAGCGGTTTGCCGGAAGATGGCTGAAGGTGTGCGGGAGGTTTCCGGCAGCACCTTCGGCATCGGGGTAACTGGAATCGCCGGGCCAGGTGGAGGGACCTTGGATAAACCTGTCGGCCGGGTGTATATCGCAATCGCCGGTCCCGAGCAGATAGTCCACCGGGAATGTAATTTCCTCCATGATCGCGACGGCAATCGCATCCGCGCCGCTATCACCGCCCTCGGGATGCTGTGGCGGATGCTCCTGTCGTAATTCCTGCAACCTAAAATTCAATCCCCTGTTGTGCGCCGGCGCCATTGTCAAAGGGGTGTTTAAGGGAGCGCATCTCGGTCACCAGGTCTGCTGCGGCAATCAGGTTGGGCGTGGCACCCCGCCCGGTAAGAACCAGGTGCAGGGCGGGAGGTTTGCAGTTGATCAGCTTGAGAAGCTCTTCCTCTTCCAGCAGCCCGAAGTTCACCAAGTAGATAACCTCATCCAGGATCAACATGCCTTCGGCATCGGAAAGCATTTCTTCACGGACTAAGTCGAGGGCTTGCCTGGCAACTATACGTTCGGCTGCCAGTTCCTCTGCGTTCAGATCTTTTTTTAAGAATCCCCGGCCCAGCGGTTGGAGATCAATCTTGTCCGCCAGGCTCCCCAAGATCTGAAGTTCCCCCGAATCACACGGCGACTTGATAAACTGGCGGATGCGCACGCTCATGCCATGCCCCGCTGCGCGCACGGCCAGCCCAAGGGCGGCAGTGGTCTTGCCCTTGCCTTCACCAGTATAGATGATGGTCAGGCCTGGCGCAGGGGTCATAGAATCGACTTTCTTTCCCAGGTAACGCTACCCGCGTTTAAGTTGATTTCATAAAAGCTCCCGGCAGAGGTGATAGAGCCGGCAACAAGTTGCGCGCAATCTCCGGGCAGGGCAATCTCAAATGGTTTATGGATATGGCCGCAGAGGTAGAGGCGCGCGCCCAGCTTTGCCAGCAATCCCTGGAGACGAGGGGAATCCTGGAGGCTACGGGCCTTCGACAGCTTATGTCCGTGCGCGTCGCATAAAGGGTAATGGCCAAGCACAATCCTGGTCTTGCCGTTGGCATCAGTTTTACTTAACTCTTCCAGCGCCTGCCATTGCTCTTCCGCCATGAAACCACCACTGGCGGTCAAACCCATGGGCCTGACCTGGGAAAGTAGAATAAACTCCGCGTTGCCAGATGAGATAACGGGGAGCTGAGAAGCATTGTCTTGGCCACCATTAAAGTCAGCTTTGATTTTATTTAAACAAGCAATCGCTTCCTGGTCATGGGCAATGTAGTCATCATGGTTGCCGGGAACGAAGAGGATACGAACCCCGAGCTGCTCCAGGTCATAGAGAGGCTGCACCGCGAGGGACATCTCTGTGGCGGTGCCGAGTTGCGCGAGATCGCCGGTAATCGCCAGGATATCCGGCGGCTCATCCTGCAGCCTTTCAATAAAGTCCAGCCAGAGAGCGCTGTGATGGCTCCAGCGGCGGTGAAACAGCCAGTTGAGGCAGCCGAGATAACGTTTGCCCCGGAGATCCTCCCAGTTGAATGGCAAGCATTCATGAATATCTGAACAGTGCAGGATCCGCATGAATTACTATCCCTGTCGGTTTGCGAGAGTTATAACCATTACTCCTGTCAAATCTTGCCGCATTCAACCAGATGAGTCAACAGAAAAGAGGAAGCAGAGTAATCATTGACTTTATCCCCGGTTTACATTACGTTGACAAAATACAGGCTCGGGAGGGTCAAGCCAGCGGGATGATTTTCCCAGCCGCCACCACCTGCAAGGAGTTCAGGGATGGGAAATTCTCTGCGAAAGCTTTTCATCAATGCTTCCCGCCTCGAGGAAGACAGCTGGCGGTTCGCCCACCAGCTCTATGAGGCCGGGCATGACTTTGATCTCTTTGCCGGGGTCGCCCGCGGTGGTGCGCAGATTGGAATTTATATGCAAGAGGTCTTCGCCCTGATGAGCGGCCAGCGCAAATACTTTGCCGCCGTGCAGGTGAGATCATATGATGGGATTGCGGACGGCGGTGAGGTGGAGATCTGCACCGGGAGCCTGGAATCGGTGGTTAAGCATCTCCGCCCGGGCCTGCGGATCCTGGTGATCGATGATGTCTTTGACCGCGGCCGCACCTTCCAAACGGTGCGCAATGCGATTCGGGCGAGGATTGCCGGGCGCGAGGTTTCGCTCAAGCTGGCCGCGCTGTACTATAAACCCGGCAACCGCGAGGTTGCGATAGAACCGGATTTCCATTACCAGACTTTTGGCGAAGATGAATGGCTGGTATTGCCGCACGAACTGATCGGGCTTACCGAAAGTGAACTGGCCGCCAAGGGTTATACCTGTACCCAGAAACCATAGGGGATACAATAAATTTAACCCGGGGAGAGAAGATGCAGGAAATTTCAGACTTTCTATTGGCTTGCCCCATCCTTTTCAAGGTATTGGGATCGCTGGGATTAATTTTATTGCTCTGCCGGCTGACCCGCAACTTGACTATCGCGATTGCCCTGGGCGCAGTGGCACTGGGCTTCTGGAGCGGCCAGTCTTACCGGGATGTAATTTGGATCTCCTGGGAGCGGTTTTCCTCCCCCAACAACCTGATGCTGATGGCAATTGTATTTCTCGTGATTGCCTTGAGCTCACAGATGGCCAAAGCCAGAATCATGAAGGACTTGGTCGTGGTGGTACGCAGCCGGTTCAGCAAGGGTACCTCGATGGCGATCCTGCCGGCCCTGGTCGGGCTGCTGCCAATGCCGGGCGGGGCGCTCTTCTCCGCGCCGCTGGTGGAGGAGTGCGACGGGGAACAAGGCGTGCAGCCGATCCGAAAGGTGATCGCGAACTACTGGTACCGGCATATCTGGGAATACTGGTGGCCGCTTTATCCGGGGGTGCTTTTGACGATTGCCATTAGCGGCCTGGAAGTCTGGCAATTTGTGCTGCTGATGCTCCCGATGACCCCGGTGGCGATTGCCATCGGATACTTCTTCATCCTGCGCAAGCTGGACCCGGAAAAGGATAATGATGCTCCCCGCCCGGAAGATCCGGGAATTTCATTCTTTTCTCTGATCTCAC
>JAFGNG010000124.1 GCA_016927125.1 Planctomycetota bacterium
ATCCGCAAGATGCGCACCGTTAAACGCGCCGCGCTTGCTCCCGCGAATCCCTCCGCCCAGGATCGCCGGGTTGCGGCTAACGCGGGACGCAAGGAGATTGAATCCCGCCGGAAGCTGACGGAAAAGCGGATAGCACAACTGCACGAAAGGCTGAACGCCGCCGAATCATACGGAATGCAGCTCCAGATCCAGGCTCCCGCAAACAACCCTTCCTCCTCTCCCAGTATGCCGGTCGGCAGGCTTGATACTGCCGGCATTGATCTCCTGGTTTAGGCTTACGAACAGCATAATATGAAAAAGCCTCGCCGTGGTAACGGCGAGGCTTTCTTGCTCTCTCATCTTAATGCCTATGCCAGTGGGATTTGAGAGATTAAAGATTAGGATTTTGCCCGGACTTCTTGGAAACGGGCAGTCAGATATAGGATTTCCCTTTCCGCTGCCGACAACGCCATGCGATGGGTTTCTCCAAGCTGGCGGAGTTCTTCATTCCGGCCGCGCAATTTGTCACGCAAGCGGGCCAGGGAAGCTGCGACCGCCCTTGAAGTCATCAGGTCGGATTGGGCCTTGTCAATCTCCTGGTGCAACTTCCCGTTTTCTGAAATCGCTTCCAGCAGCTTGTTTTCAAAGGATTCAATCGTCTCTTCCTGCATTTTACAGGTGGCGGTAGCGGATTTAAGATTTTGGTAGAGAATCTCATGATCGCTAGCTTCATCATACAACGCTTGCACGCAGACACAAAGCTCTTCCTGCCCACGCAACGCCTCATCCAGCTTCTTAAAGGCTTCTTCCGGATGCGGTTTTGCCTCGGAGTGAGGGGAGTATGCCACCCCGCCATTAAATTCAGCGCCGGGCTTTGGGGCTTTCCGCCGCATTGCTTCCAGGGAATTGACCAAGCGGCGCTTCTCGTTCGCCAGGGTGCTGGAATCAATATCCGCAGAGGTATTATTTGCCGGGAGATGGTTAAAATTATTATAAGAGTTCTTAATCATAGCCAAATGTCTTCCTCTATAGTTGTTTTATGTTAGTTATGCTAAAAACTCATTCCTGTTTATCAGCGCATAACATATATCGGCGGGGTTATTTAGAGAGCTTGAACAGATTATAATTCCAGACGGGATGCTGGTTATGATGTGGTTAATGTGGTCAGTTTGGCCGCAATCTTTACCGGAAAGATAAGGTTTTATAAAAGGGATCAAACCCGGTATAACAGGCGATTAAGGTCGGAGAAATGCCATTTTTTTAGCAAAAATGGGGCTTAATTCCGATAAAAAAGCCGCTGGGAAGGAAGCCAGGGGGAATTTATTAATTTCGAAAGAAAAATATCAGTTATTGGCAAAAACAATTGATTCTAAGAAGAAATTGAAGCCCAGGGCCGGAAGGTGACGATAAAACTATTAGTAAAAGATGTAGTAGGGTACCATCTATAACACCTGTTTTTATTTGTTGATAGCAAATCGCAAACAGGTGTAACGGCTGGTTTTCTCTGCTTTATTTGATCTGGCTATTCATGTGATTATAACTTGGTTGATCATACAGCGGGAGTAATCCAAGTATGTCAAAGAGTAAAACTACCTGGAAGGATAACCAATTCATAGCGGTTTTGCGCCTCGGCCTGTCCTTTATCCGTCACACCGGGATAATGTTTTGCCTGCTCGGGCTGTCAGCCTGGGGAATTTATTATGTCTGGAACGATGCGTTGCAGAACGAGGCCTATCAGATAAAACCCGCGCACCTGGCGGAGAACCAAAGCCTGGACGGGATGGACAAGGATATTGCGGAAGAACTCGCACGCTTGAACCGGGTGATTGCAGGCCGGAGCATCTTCGAGCCGGGCCTGTTGCGGGATTTACGCCAAGCTTATGATGCCAGCCCCTGGATTATGCAGACCTACGCCTTCAGGAAGGAACTGCCCGGCGCAATCCAGGTGGAGTACAAGTTGCGCGAACCTGCGGCCTTGGCGTATTACAGCGGATATTACCACCAGGTAGACTCGGAAGGAATGGTGCTGCCCAGAAAGGGAGTTAACAAGCCTCAGGACAACTTGCCGGTAATCAGTGGCAATATCTCAGATATGCCAGCGAAAGGCAAAAAGTGGCAGAATGAAGGGTTGCTTGACGCCCTCGGGGTAATTGCAACCATTAAGCGATCGACGATTTCCGATCAGATCCAGATCCGCCAGGCAGTTGTGCGCCGGGGCTCATTCTTCGACCGCCAGTTACACCGCCAGAACACCCGGCCGCGGATTGAACTGTATACCACCGCCGGCGCCCTTATCAAATGGGGCACCTTCAACCGCGATCATAACCAGGAAGACCTGCTGAGTGATGAAAAGATTGCCATGCTGGAACGCGTGTTGGGGCAGACCGGGGAATTGCAGAACGGTTTGACGCTTGACATCCGGACCCGTTCCATCTCCTGCTCCGGCGGTTCGGTAATGCGTTAACGCTACTTTTTGAGATGAAAACCAACAACCCGCTGGTTATTCCCGGCGGGTTGTGTTATGCCTGTTTATCCGTCCCGGTGGTGCTGCTGACGATAGCGGTAACATCTGAGAGGCAGACTGGTTCATCAGCGATGAAGGCCTCTCCGTACTTGACCCGCCCGAGTGAACCAAAGTACTTCATCCTGGTTTCCAGGCGGTCAATTACCTCAATATTAGACTGGTTATGCACGAACTGGCTTTCGTAGCAGAGCAGGGCCTGGCATTTGGCCTGGTAGTCCTCCTCCTTGACTTCGAGAATAAAGCTCGGTTGGTAAGCATAACGCAGATGCGAACACAGGAAGCGGAAGACCCTGCCGGGGCGAAAGGGTTCATATTCCAGATCAATCTTGACTATCC
Source organism: Planctomycetota bacterium (assembly GCA_016927125.1). Taxonomy (GTDB): domain Bacteria; phylum Planctomycetota; class SZUA-567; order SZUA-567; family JAFGNG01; genus JAFGNG01. The sequence goes on from JAFGNG010000124.1 coordinate 2,840, forward strand.
GGCTTAACAGGACTGCGCCCCGGGTGATGGCCACAGCGGCGAGGTGATCGGGATGAGCGTCGCGCTCGACATGGGTAAAAATGATCTCAGGCCTGACCCGGCGGATTTCGGTAGCCAGGCGGCGGCGGGCCTCTTCAGTATCCATCAGCACGCGGTTGGGGAAGCCGAGGCAGAGGCGCTCGGTGATTCCCAAAACCTTGTTGGCGGCAGCCGTTTCCCGGGCGCGGATCTCCGGGGTGCCGTGCGGGGTGGG
>JAFGNG010000125.1 GCA_016927125.1 Planctomycetota bacterium
AGACATCCGGGTTCTGGGCGGTGCCGCGGATAACGGGATGCTCCGGGGCAAGCCCGCGGGCGCGGTGGGCGCGCACCAGGTCATTGTCAATCATCGCGCGCATATCGTCCAGGGTTAGCTCTTCGACCTTGCTGATCTCGTTGCTGGTGCGGAAGCCGTCGAAGAAATGCAGGAAAGGCACCCGGGATTCCAACGACGCCGCGGTGGTAATGAGCGCCAAGTCCATAACCTCTTGCGGATTGGAGGAGGCCAGCAGGCCGAAGCCGGTCTGGCGGGTAGCCATGACATCGGAGTGGTCGCCGAAGATCGAGAGCGCCTGGCAGGCTACCGAACGCGCGGAGACATGAAAAACCGTCGGGGTCAATTCGCCCGCGATCTTGTACATGTTGGGGATCATCAACAAGAGCCCCTGGCTGGCGGTGAAAGTCGTAGTCAAGGCCCCGGTCTGCAAAGCGCCGTGGACCGAGCCGGACGCACCGCCCTCGCTCTGGAGTTCGCTCACCAGGGGAATGGTTCCCCAGATGTTCTTTTCGCCGCGCGCTGACTTGTCATCCGCGTATTCCCCCATTGCCGAGGAAGGCGTAATTGGATAAATCGCAATCACTTCATTGATTGCGTGCGCCACATGTGTAAGTGCGGCATTGCCTTCGATGGCTACCATCTTTCGTGCCATAGTCTTCTCCTTGGTTATGCTGATAGGAAGGTTGAGCAAGAGTTAGTACATCCCTGAGATGTGCTGTTGCTTCCCGAAAAAATCCTCGTAATAGATAATTAAAGCAGATAATGCCCCTTTCACAGGGGCATATCTGCAACTGCATCAATATCCAAATATAAGGGTTTTTGATTTCTTATCAAGAGAGAAAATAATCCGGGGTTAAAAGACTGCATCTTTCCAGCATGATTCTCAGGCTTAACGTATGCTTCTGTCTTTTGTAACTTATTACTGTATAAAACAGATAACCATAAGGAAGGGCCGGTTCCACAATTTGCAAACCGGCCCTTCGGGAGGGGTTGTTGCTTAAATTTTTATTACCCCAGTAACTGCAGGACGTTCTGGCTGACAGTATTCGCCTGGGCCAGCATCGCGGTGCCGGCCTGGGTAAGAATCTGCGCCTTGGTGTATTCTGTGGTCTCCGCCGCCATATTGGCGTCGCGGATAGCGGATTCGGTCATGGTAATGTTTTCCACCGTTACGTTCAGGCTGTTGATATTGGTCTGGAGCATATTCTTCTGGAAAGCGCCGAGCCGCGCCCGCAGGCTGGAGACATCATCAATCGCCTTGCTGATTACCTTCAAGGCTGTGATCGGGTCCGTGGCCAGGCTGGCAGTGCTCCCGCCCAGCACGTTCTGCAACTGGTAGGTCACATCATCGATAACCACCCGCCCGATATTTACTGCTGACATACTGGGCAGTCCGTAGACGGTCCGCAACTGGTCGCCGCTGCCTTCGCCAAGCTGGTACTGCATGCCGCCAATAAATTCATCCAGCACATCCGTAGTGGTATGCCGGGCGTTGGTGGCATAAGTAAAGACGTTGGTGAGGGAAGGCAGAACCGAGTCGTCCGCGGTCTGGAGAGCAGTCATCCGGCTGTAAACGCTGCCGGTGGCATAGCCAACCTGGGCGATGGTGGCTGCACCTAGTTCCCCTTCTTCAAAAACCAGCAGGCCGGAGAAGTCGGGAGTCGTTGCGGAAGCCTCCAATCCCTGCGTGAACAGGGGCGCGCCATTGATGCTGATCTCTGCGTCGCTGCCGAGGACCTGGACAGTATTACCCTCTTCCAGCATTTCGGTCGTGGTATTGTCCGGTGCAGAGAAGGTGTTCCACAGGGTACCCTCGCGGTTCTGGACCCGGACATAGGCCTGGGAGCCGTAATCCTCCGAATACAACCGCATCCCCAGATTGTTGAAGGCAATGAACCCAGTTTCGGTGTTGGAAGAAGCGGCATCATCAAACATCAAGGTCAGATTTAAGTTGGAATCGGTACCATCGTCGTATTGTCTTGCCTCAATCCGGATCTGTTGATCGGTTGCAGGAAGGCTGAGATCCGCGGTGCCGCTGGCTACCAGGGAATCCGGGGCCATTTCCTCATCACTAAAGACTTCAATCAAGCGAGAAGCATTCAGCCCTGAAGCCTTGAAATAAAGCTGGCCAGTAGAGCTGGTGTTGGTACCGAGTTCCACGCCGGAGATTACGCTGACATTTAAACTTGCTGCCGACATTCCGGACCAACCGCTTATTCCCTGGACATTAGCATCAAAATTGAGGGCGGTATTCATCTCCTGTCCCACGACCGCAAGAGTATAAATATCATCCACTGCCGCCACGCCCGTGACAGTCGCATACAGGTCGGTAATCCCCGAGCCATTGGCGGCAGCGAAATTACCCGCCCCGGCCCCGCTCTGGGTGCCGATGAGCAGGGTGCAGTCCTTGTCGCGATACCACGCGATCACTTCTGTACCGACTGTATCATCAAGAACCTTGCCGTAGACCCGGCCATGGCCATCGCAGTTGAGCCCTACCCGGAAATCGTCGGCTGCGCCGATCCCAGCTTCACTAATTTTTGGAGCAACATTCAAATCCGCACCATAAACCTGAATATCCCCCGCTGCGCGAGTGCCATTTATAGTAAGTGCTGTCACCGCTCCATCGGTTACATCCGGGGTAGTGTCGCTGGCAAAGGCCAGGGCGGCGGAGACGCCGGTTGATTCCTTCAGGTTATTAATGGAATCCACCACATCCCCAAGGTGGACGTTCTTGGCGAAGGTGAAGAGGCGCGAGCCCTTGGTGCCGGTGACAATGAATTCCTGCCTCTCCGAAAGCGCGTTGCCGCTGATATCGGCCTCGGCATTGGCATTGTCCGCCTCCAGGTATGCCCGCCTGGCTTCCTTGGTGTAATCCGCCTGGGTTGCGCTCTTGGCACCGCTGTAGGAGACGGAGATGCTGAAATCCTCGCGTTTGAAAATCTGATCAACCCGCGTGGCTTGGGTATCTAAGAGTGGAAAGTCCGTAGTATCATCAATGGTGGTAGTACGTTCGTAGACAATCCCCTTGGAGCCGTTGAGGAGGTACTGGTCGGAATACTTGGTGGTATCCGCGATCCGGTTGATGGTCTGGATGGCGCTGTCGACCTCCGCCTGGTCGGCGCGGATCTGGTCCGGGGCGGTTACCCCGCTGTTGGCTGCGTGCAGGGCCAGGGCGCGCAGGGTGCGCAGGATCTCGTTGATCTCGATTAAAGCGCCCTCGGCAATCCCGAGGACATTCGAGGCCTCCTGCGAATTCTGGATAGCGCGTTGCAGACCATGGGTCTGGCTGCGCAACTGCTCACTGATAATCAGTCCCGAGGGATCATCAGCCGCCACATTAATCTTGTAACCGCTGGAGAGCTTCTGCAGGCTCTTGGCGAGCATGCTGTTGGATTTCTCCAGGTTCCTCTGGGTATTCATCGCCGCAATGTTATGGTTAATAATCAGCGACATGGGTTATTCCTCCTGAATATGTAATCATCTTCCTTCGGGGAATGGCCTGTCCGCCCAACCCTGGACGCAAGCTATCCCTCCCATTCGCCCTGCCGGTAGTCGGGGTTATTCCTGAACGCGCGTAAAGCGTAACCTGCCCGTCCAACGCTACCGAAAAAGGCCTCCATGCTCTGTGCCAGCGCCTCCTTTCAAAAGATTAAATCTTTGAATAAGTCCAGTTTTCATCAGTATCATCAGCAGTAACACCCCCCGGCTGTTGCCGCCGGCATTACCTAAATACACAATAATTCATTCGCAAATAAACAAGCCCTGTGCCAACAGGTCAGCCAGCGTCGGATGGCTTTCGGCGAGACACCTCAACCTATTTGTTTGATTGGCGTTATGGCTTTGAAAATACCTTAAATTGAGATTGTCCAGGCTGTAGCTGTCTGATTAATGTCATGAGTTTTCGGAAAAATATTCCTCCAGTTATGCCGGAATTGCCGGAACTTTTTGCCGCAGAAGATTATCAGGCAGGGATACCGAATTCAGGTTAATTGGGATTGTTAAAGACAGCGGAGGATTTGAAAAGATCATAGTTTTGCAGGAGAAGGTACAATTCGCTGCCAGGGGCGCGCGCCAGGGCCTCCTTCTGCACCTTCACGGCCTGCTTGCTATCACCCTTGAGGTAATAGGTCATCGCCAGGGTATCCAGGAAGGCGGCGTTGCGGCTGGCTTCCGGCAGCAGCTTGATACACTTGATTGATAGTTCCTGGGCTGTGTCCAGGTCACGAACCTTGGGATCCGCGGTTGTGGCTAACAGCCAGGCCAGGCTGTTCAAGAGATTGGCGCGCAAATAGGTTTTTTCATCTTTGGAGATCTTAACCAGTTCGGAATAGAGCTCGGCGGCCACCCTGTCCCGCCCTACCTGCGCCAGGATATTGGCTTGCTGATAACGCAATTTGAAGGCGGGTGAGTTGGCTTTAATCTGCGCGGCTTCCTCAGGTTTAAGTTTAGCAAAAATGGCCCAGGCCCGGTTGGCAGCCACCTCCGCCTCGAGATAAAATGCCTGGGCATCACCCTTGAACCTGTCCGTTTCCGTCAACCCGTAATAAAGGTTTGCCAGCACCATCTGCGCCTGCGGGTCTTCGGGATTCAGGTTGGCCTTGCGCTCCGCCACCCGCAGTAAGGCCCCGGCATCAAGCACCCCGGAGGAAAAGGATTTTATTAAGGCTTGCTGTTCGGAATAATCCTGCACGCCCTTATAGATCGAACCGGAGAGCCAGCCGAAAATGATAAAGGCGAGGATCAGGAGAAAGGCGATGCCGCTTAAAAACCTGATTTCCTCAAGCAACCCTCGCGGGCGAAAGATGCCTGCAGGCAGCCGCTGCCAGCCAGGCTTCTCCCCGGCGGCCAGGGGTTCCGGTTGCGAAGGTTGATTCTTGGGGAACGCGGGTTGCTCCATGGTTTCCCTTCAAGCGGTGGCTGCGGATGCAAGCTCTCTTGCCAGGCCCTTAATCCTGCTCGGACGGTTTACTGGATGGTTTCTTGCGCACGCTGATGGAAAGTTCGCGCATTTGTTTTTCATCCACCGGGCTCGGGGCTTCTGACATCGGGCAGGTTGCCTTCTGGGTCTTCGGGAAGGCAATCACCTCGCGGATATTATCATAGCCAAGCATCATCGCAATCAGCCGGTCGAATCCCGGCGCGATCCCCGCGTGCGGCGGAGTGCCGTACTGCAAGGCATTGACAAAGAAACCGAACCTTTCCTTGATCTCATCCTCGGTAAGCCTGAGGGTGCGGAAGATCTTTTCCTGGACATCGGAGTTATGAATTCGGATTGAGCCGCTGGCTACCTCGACCCCGTTCAAGACCAAGTCGTAACTGCTCGAACGGATCAACAGGTCATGGTTGTCGCCGACCTGGTCGAGCAGCGGGAGATCCTCTTCGAGCGGCTGGGTGAAGGGATGGTGGCTGGAAGCCCATTCCTTCTTCTCCTCATCCCATTCCAGCAACGGGAACTCGGTGATCCAGATGAAATTGAATTTTTTGGGGTCATAAAGCTCCAGCGCCTTGCCAAGGTGGTTGCGCAAGAGTGCCAGGGAGGGATTGACCACGTTCTTGCTGTCAGCGCCGAACATGATGCAATCGCCCGGTACCGCCTCCACTCGCTTGGCAATCTCGGCAATAGTCTCTGCCGTAAAGAACTTGGCGACCGGGCCACCACAGGAACCGTCTGCCTCCAGCTTGATGTAAGCCAGCCCCTTGGCCCCGTGGATTGCGACCAGCTTGGCGAGGTCATCCATCTGCTTGCGGCTCCAGGAGCACATGCCGGGGCCGCGGATCGCCTTGACTATCCCCCCGCGCTCCAGCGCGCCGGTAAAGACCTTGAAGTCGCAGCTTTTAACCAGTTCGGAGACATCCTGCAACTCCAGGCCGAAGCGCAGGTCGGGCTTGTCGCAGCCGTATTTCTCCATCGCCTCGGCGTATGCCATCCGGGGGAAGGGTATCGGCAGATCATGGGCGATTGCCGCCTTGAACATATCCTGCATAACCGTTTCAACCACTGCGAAAATATCATCGGGGTCCGCGAAGCTCATCTCCAGATCGATCTGGGTGAATTCCGGCTGGCGGTCCGCGCGCAGGTCTTCATCGCGGAAACACCGGCAGATCTGGAAATACTTGTCAAAGCCGGAGATCATCAGGATTTGCTTGAAGATCTGTGGGCTCTGCGGTAAAGCGTAAAAACTTCCCGGATGCACCCGGCTGGGCACCAGGTAATCCCTTGCCCCTTCCGGGGTGGATTTCGCCAGAATCGGGGTTTCAATCTCCAGGAATCCCATCTCATCCAGGCTCCGCCTGACCGCCTGCAAGGCCTTGTGGCGCGTAATCAGGCTATGTTGCATCCGGCTCCGCCGCAGATCCAGGTAGCGGTACTGCAGGCGCAGTTCTTCGTTGGCTTCGGTATAATCATCCACCTCGAAGGGCGGGGTTTTGGCGTGGGAGAGGATCTCAAGCTTTTCGGTCCTAACCTCGATCTCCCCGGTAGCCATTTTCGGGTTGACCGTCCCCTCAGGACGCGGGCGCACCCGGCCGACAATCTGCACCACCCACTCCGCGCGCAGGGCCTGCGCCTGTTCCATGTATTCAGCAACCTCGTCGGGATCGAAGACCACCTGGGTAAGCCCATAGCGATCGCGCAGGTCTATGAAGAGCACCCCGCCATGATCGCGGCGGTTCTGTACCCAGCCGCACAGGGTAATAGTGGAATCAATATCGCTGGCGCGGAGTTCTCCGCAGGTATGCGTGCGTTTCATTCTTATCCCTTTGGCTGAATTTTCTCTTTCTAATAAATACCGGATCCTATCGGCAAATTAATATAATCATGAAGCTATTACCAGTCAAATGCCTGCACTAAGCTTTTATCTGCTCAAGCGGCTGTTTATCATACGGGAAATGTAAAATTCCGCAACCCTCAACTGAAAAGCCAGCCAATTGCCCGCACGGTTTTCCCTTTATAAATTCGGGGGTTATGGACAAAACCAGAGGAAATTGCTTGGTCTTTGTCGGAATTGGGTGAAAAAATGCTGGTCAAAAAGGAGGAGAAAAATATTATCTTACAAACGGGAATTTTAAGCAGGAGCACGAGATGAACGGCATACCAGTATTATTCGCGCGTGGCCAAGGCATTGCCGAGGCGTGGGAGAATTCCTTGATCCTGCTTAACCAGGAAGGCTGCGACCTCAAAACGCAGTATGACAAACCTGAAGATCCCCCCAGCAAAGACGCCAGTATGACCATCCTGATCGAAGACCCGCTGGCCGAACCGATGATTCATAAGGATTTCCCCGGCGGCCCGGAGGAACTGCAGGAATATGTCATGGAGGTGGTAGAAGGCATCAAAAATCACCTGGTCAGGGATCCCAATGACCCCGATGACACCCGCTGGGAATATACCTACCATGAGCGCCTCTGCGCCTATACCACTCCCGGGCTGGAGGGTAAGGCCTTCGACCAGATCGAGAATATCGCGCAGAAATTGGCGGCGACCCCGCACACCCGCCGCGCGCAGGCCATCACCTGGAAGGTCTGGGAGGATAACACCTGTTATGACCCGGCGTGCCTGCAAAGCCTCTGGTGCCGTTTGACCGAAGAGGAGGGAACCTTAATTCTCAGCAGCAATGTGCGCTTCCGCTCCAATGATGCCTACAAGGCCGCCTTCATGAATATGTTTGCCCTGGTAATGCTGCAAAAGAAAATTGCTGCCAGGATCACGGAACTCTCCGGCCGCGAAGTCCGGCTCGGGCGTTACCTCCACATGGCGGACAGCTATCATATCTACGGCTCGTACTTTACTGAATTCAAGGAACGTTTCCTCGGCGGGTTGGAACGCCGTGACTTTGAAGGGCGAACGCTCAGGTATGAAGATATGCGGGAAATTATGGAGGAGGCCCGCCCCGCTATCCTTAAAAAAGTGGCCGGGATGGGGCGCAAGTAAAGCTTACTTAAAATCCTTATCGGTTACCGCAGAGATACACATCATAACGAACCAGTTTGCCACGGACCTCGAAATTCGGCTTGCCCCCGAGCGCCGGCGCGTAGCTCGGGCGCTTCACCACCACCCGCTTGCGGGCTTTCTGAATGGCTGACTCCAGCAGGCTGGCAGCATCACTATCCGCTTCGGGACCAAGCAGGATTTGCAAGACTCGCAGCTCTTTCTTCACCGCTGCCGATTCTTTACGCTTCGGCGGATACATGGGGTCCAGGTAGATTACCTCCGGCGCCTGGAAGCCCGGACTGGCAAGCAGCCTGCCCGCGTCCTTGTGCAAGAGGTGGAACCTGTTCTCTAAAACCTCTCTCGCAACCTCCTCCTCTTTGCCTCTCTCCAGGCCATCGCGTAATAACGCGTACAAGACCGGCGATCGTTCTACCGCGATAACCTCTGCACCGAGCCAGGCCAAGACATAGGCGTCGCGACCCAGGCCGGCAGTTGCGTCGAGTATGGTAATGCCGGCTTCCATCTCCGTAGCTTTTACTTGGAAAATCGCCCGCGCCAACGGTTGCCGCCGGGTTGCGGTCGTGGCTCGCCGGAGGGTTTCTCCCGAAGCGAAATCCACCCGCACCGGTCCGGGCGCGTTCTTGCCGGTCAACCGCAGTTCTAGCCCCCCCGGCGTGGTAAAGAGCACCAGGGGATATTCTTCCCGATTCATGCTTGCGGGGGCTTCGTCGCGCAGGGAATATCCAAACTCTCTGGTAAGGGCTTCCGCCTTGCCCTGGCAGTCAGCCCTGCCAACGCCTTGCTCCCAGCAGATCGGAAATGGGTCTGGGCTCAGGCGCCCGGAGGTGTTTTCTGCAGACATTTTACCCTGGGTGGTTGAGCGGAAAAAAAGGTTATGTTGTGTTAATCCGCCTGGGCGGCTTTGAAGACCACGCAGTTGCGGCCGGAGCGCTTGGCCTGGTAGAGCGCTTCATCCGCCGCCGCGAGGATAGCGTTGGGTTCAAGGGTGCCTTTCTGGCTGCTCACCCCCATAGAAACGGTGATGCGTAACTCCGGCTTGTTCTTGATAAAAACCGCGGACTCAATATTCTGGCGCAACCTCTCCGCGATAATCTTTGCGCTTTCCGCTTCGGTCTCCGAAAGCATCATTACAAATTCTTCCCCGCCGTAACGGGCAAGGATATCGGTTTCACGCACCTGCTGGTTCAGAATCGCGGCCATGCCCCGCAGCACCTCGTCACCGACGGGATGGCCGTAGGTATCATTGACATTCTTGAAGAGATCGATGTCCAGCATGATCAGTGAAAGCGGGTGATGGTAACGGGTGGCGCGGATGATTTCCTGACCGAAGGCGTTGAAGAAGCGGCGGCGGTTGTACAACCCGGTCAGGGGATCGGTGATGGAGAGCTTCTCCAATTGCACGTTTGCCTCCTCCAGCTTTTGTTTTGCCTGTTCCGCTTCATCCCGCTGCTGGCGAGCTTCCCTCTGGGCATCCATCAGCAAATCAGTGAAATCATCCTGCTTGGCCATCACTTCCCGGAGGCGCTTGGCGTTCTGGTTGGCTTCTTCCTCGGCTTTTTTATTGCGTTCTGCCTCGTCCCGGAGCTTTTGCTCCATCTCCCGTTCGTGGGTGACATCATGCATGATCAAGACCGCCCCGGTGATCTGCCCCTGCTTGTCGGTCAGGGGCGCGGCGCTCATGTCCCACCAGACCAAGTTGCCGGCTTCCTTCAGGCGAACGGTGTCCCGGCTGATCTTTCCCGACTGCAGCGCCTTCGCCAGGGGCATTTCCGGGTCGGGCTTGGTGCGGGGCGGATTGTAAAGTAATTCGTAAGTCTTGAATGGCTCGCCGGAATTCTCCTTTGCATAACGCTCACTAAGCACCCGGCTCATTTCCAGGACATTAAACTCGCTGTCTACAATCAGGACGCCGACGGGGGCGTTTTCCACGATCGCGGCATACTTTTCGGCCATGGCCCGGGCCGTCTCGGAAGCGTGTTTCATGCGGATTACGCTGTCCACCACCGAGAGGAGATGCTGGGCGTTATAGGGTTTGGCAATATGCTGGAAGGCGCCGCATTCGTAAGATTTCGCCATATCTTCCGGCGAACTCTTGACCGACAGCACGATGATCGGAATTTCCTTGCGCGGGGAGGGTTGCTCCTGCAGCCACTTGCATAAGCCGTGGCCATCCATCTCGCCCGGCATGGCGAGATCGAGGATGATGGTCTCGACCTCCTGGCCAAATTTCTCGATCTTGGCCCTGGCTTCCTCGGCGCTGGTGGAGGTCAGCACTTGATAATCATTTCGGCTCATCACCTTGGTGAGGAGCTTGAGCGCGGTGGGATCATCATCAACGAGCAGAACGTATCCTGAACTCTCCATAATGCTATCTTCCCCGCAACCTTAACTAAACTCCGCCCGTGAATTTTCCCGGAGGCAAGTACGAAAGCAAGGTGCCCGGCGTTATTCTTCCGACGATTCCGCTGCCCTGCGCCGGTTGAAATTATCCATATACACCAGCACCGGGGCGGCGATAAAGATTGAAGAGAGCGTCCCCGCGATAATGCCAATCAACAGCGAGAAGGCAAAGCCGTGGATAACTTCCCCACCCAGGAACAACAGGGCCACCACCACCAGGAGAGTAGTCAAGGAGGTTAATATCGTCCGGGTGAGGGTCTGGTTGATAGCATGGTTGATAGTTTCACTCAACGAGGCCCCGCCGGCGGCCAGATTTTCGCGAATCCGGTCAAAGACGACAATGGTATCATTGAGTGAATACCCGACAATCGTCAGGAGCGCCGCGACAATGGTCAGATCGATCTTGATGTTCATCCCCAGGTATTGATCCGCCACCGCGATGGCGCCGATGGTGAAGAGGACGTCATGCGCCAGAGCCAGGCAGGCCCCGAGGCCATAGGCGGCGCGGAACTGGAAGCGCAGCCAGATATAGATGAAGATTGCGACCATGCTGTAGAGCAGCGCCAGGATCGCCTTTTGCTTCATCTCTCCGGCAACCAGTGGGCCAACGCTGGTAAAGCGGCTGAAGCTTTCGGTGTAATCCAGGGAACCGGCCGTGCGCATTTTGCTAAGTTCCTCACGGATAAATTGCTCCTCCGCCATCGGGGTCGGCGTCTCCCAGGGCATGTGCAGGGGTTCGAC
>JAFGNG010000126.1 GCA_016927125.1 Planctomycetota bacterium
TCGCCAAGGTCGGGGGGCTGGCCGACATGGTTGGGGGCCTGACCCAGGACCTGCTCGCCAAGGGCCACACCGTAGAAGTCTACCTGCCGATGTACCACTCCATGCGCTATGACCTGATCGCAGGCCTGGAGAAGGTCTACGATGAACTCTGGGTGCCGCACTTTGGGCAGTGGGTCTCGGAAGAGGTGTATGCCGGCAAGATCGGGAAGGTGCCGTGTTACTTCTTCCCCTGCGGCGACCGCTTCCATCGTGATTCCATCTACGGCTATGACGATGACCTCTACCGCTTTGTGCATTTCAACCGCGCAGTGCTGGAATTCATGACCCGCAAGGAGATCCGGCCTGATATAATCCATTGCCACGACTGGCAGATGGGATTACTGCCGGTCCTGCTCTTTGAGCACTTTATCCAATGGGGGTTTGATCGTAGCCGCGTGGTCTTCACCATCCATAATATTGAACAACAGGGCGCCTGCTGGTACGGCAGCGAGCTGCTCGGTTCGGTGGGGCTCGATTGCAGGAATTATTTCAGCTTTGAGCGCCTGCGGGATGAACGCCAACCCAACATGATCAACCTGATGAAGGCAGGGATTGTATTCTCGAATTTCGTCACCACAGTTTCCCCGACTTATTGCCGAGATATTTGTACCCCCGAGGGCGGGCACGGCCTGGATCATATCCTCAACCATCACCATGCCAAGCTGGGCGGGGTCTTGAACGGCCTGGATTATGACTACTGGAACCCGGAGACGGATTCGCACCTGGCGCTGAATTATTCCGCGGATACCTTTAAACAGAAATACGCGAATAAAAACGCCTTGCGCGCGCGCACCAGTCTGCCGGATGAATATCGCCCGATCATCTCCTGTGTAACCCGCCTGGTGCCGCAAAAGGGTCTGGACCTGATCCGGCATGCCGTTTTTGCTGTGCTGGAAGCCGGCGGACAATTTGTGCTTTTGGGAGAAAGCCCGGATGAAAAGGTTAATAATGATTTTCGTGCCCTGGGGGCGAAGTTGATTGACAATCCCAACGTTTATATTGAGATTGGTTATAATGAGGAATTCTCCCGCCAGATCTATGCCGGGGCGGATATGTTTTTTATGCCCAGTCTCTTTGAACCCTGCGGCCTCAGCCAGTTGATCGCCCTGCGCTACGGGGCGGTGCCGCTGGTGCGTAAGACCGGCGGACTGGCCGATACCATCTTTGACGCGGAATATTCCGATCGGGGATTTCCGAACGCGAATGGCTTCCTCTTCAATGATCCGGATCCCAGCGGGGTGGATTCAGTCATCAAAAGGGCATTTAAGTGCTGGTTTTTCCAAGGGGAAGCTTTCCGCGAACTGGCGTATCATGGCATGCTCTGCGATTACTCCTGGCGCCGCTCCGGGAAGGATTATGAAAATATTTATAACCATGTGAAGGTAAAGTAACAAATAGACTTGCCCCTTACCCCTCCAATACTTATCATTTTATCATAGAGATTCGGGCCCTATTCTAGGCTTTATAGATCAGTCCAGAAGGAGATGAAGATGAGCGCCGAGAATGATGCGGCCGCAACAGAAGAAACTAAGCCAGAGGTTGATTCCGCGGAAGAAACTGAATCCACAGAAGAGGTTGCTGTAGACGATGGCGCTACTGATTCACCGGAACAAGAAGAGGCAAAAGCCGAGGCCGCAGGCGACGGCGCAGAAAAGCAATCTGATCAGCCGGAAGCAACCGCGAAGCCTGCCGTATCCACTGCCAAGCAGCGAATTTTATTGGTGGAAGACTCCATCCCTTTGTGTAGGATGGTGGAAAAACTCCTGGTTTCCTCGGGTTACGAGGTAACCATTGCCAGTAACGGCGTCGAGGGGCTGAAAGCCTTTGACGCGGCGAAAGAACCCTTTGCACTGCTCATTATTGATATTATGATGCCGGAGATGGATGGCATCCAGATGATAGCGCACCTGCGCAAAAAAGGCGTTTCGCAACTGCCTCCCATGATTATCTGCTCCAGCCGTTCTGACGCTGAGACGGTTAAACTTACGCTCAAGCTCGGGGCTGCCGCTTATATTCTCAAGCCCTTCACCACTGAGATAGTCCTGGGCAAGATCAAGGAAGTAATTGGCTTATAAGAACTGAGCCAACATCCACAACTCCTGCACACCAATGGAAAAAACCATGCCAGATGAACTTCAGGATAACACGGAACCCAGCAGCTTGAAACGTGAGCTTGGCCTCTTGAGCGTCTTCAGCATTGTGAGCGGAACGATGATCAGCTCCGGCCTTTTTGTCCTTCCCGGCCCGGCCTATAAACTGGCGGGGCCAGCTGTTATCCTATCATATGCCATTGCTTCGGTCTTGATCATCCCGGTAATGTTTTCCAAGATGGAACTGGGTACTGCCATGCCCAGATCCGGCGGGAGTTACTTCTTTATCGATCGCAGTCTGGGGCCGCTTGCCGGCACTGTGGCGGGGCTGGCAAACTGGCTTTCAATCTCCCTGAAAGCGGCTTTCGCCCTGGTTGGAATGGGCGCCCTTGCCGCCAGCTTGCTGATAACCGATGACCCCCGGGTTTTTGAAGCGGTTTTTAAAGCGGTGGCGGTAGCTGGCTGCATCTTTTTTGGGATAATAAACCTCTTCAGCAGCGAAGGAACCGGCCGGCTTCAGGTTGTCATGGTTTTCGGACTGTTATTTGCCATTGTGATTTTCGTGGTGGCGGGAATCTTATATATGCAGGGCCCGGAAATTGGGCCTGCGGTTATTGAACGGTATGTCCCCTTTGCTCCCCATGGCTGGGGAGCGGTCTTCGCCGTTGCTGGGATGGTGTTTGTGTCCTATGGGGGGTTAACCAAGGTTGTGGATGTCTCGGAAGAAATTCGTAATCCTGCGCGCAACCTGCCCCTTGGCATTTTTCTTGCCTTTCTGATTGTCAGCACCCTCTATGTCGTAGTTGTCTCTGTGACGGTCGCGACCGTTGACGGCTCGATTCTTGAGAACTCGCTGGTACCAATAAGCCTCGGGGCGCAAGTTTCCATGGGGAAATGGGGGGCAATAATCATCAGCGCGGGTGCTTTATTCGCCTTTGCCACCACTGCGAACGCCGGTATCTTGTCGGCATCCAGATCTCCCCTGGCAATGAGCCGGGATGGTTTGTTGCCGAAGTTCTTTTCTGTGATCGGTTCCCGCTCCGGAACCCCCTACGTCAGCATACTGATAACCATGCTTTTTATAATTTTTGTGGTAGTCTTTTTATCTATTGAAAATCTTATCAAAACCGCCTCCACCATGTTTCTGGTAATGTTTATGCTGGAAAATCTTTCGATTATGATCATGCGCCATAGCGGTATCCAGAATTACCGCCCCACCTTCCGGGTGCCGTTTTACCCCTGGCTGCAGATCTTTGCCATTATTATTTATGGCTTCCTGATTGCAGAGATGGGTGAGGTTCCCATCATTTTAACCACCGGGTTCGCAGCGCTCGCGGGAGTCTGGTACCTGGCTTATGTCGGACGTAAGATCAACCGTGAAAGCGCCTTTGTCTACCTGGTTAAGAATATCCTGGCCCGGGATTTTTCCCGTAGCGGCCTGGAGGAGGAACTGAAGCAAATTACTATTGAGCGCGATGAAATTCAACTCGACCGCTTTGACCGGCTGGTCAAGGAAGCAGTAGTCCTGGACCTGGACGGCGCCATTAACGCCAAAGAATTCTTTACGGAATTATCCGCCGCCCTTGCGCCGAGAATCAACCTTGCTGCCGAGCAGCTCTACCACCTTTTTCTCAAGCGGGAGCGGGAATCCAGCACGGTGATGCGCCCGGGGTTGGCCATTCCGCACGTGATTGTGGAAGGCAAGGAAATTTTCGATCTCGCCCTGGTCCGCTGCCGGGAAGGGATAACCTTCTCCGAGCTGCACCAACCTGTAACCACTGTCTTCGTGCTGATCGGTTCCCAGGATGAGCGTAATTACCACCTCCGGGCCCTGATGTCAATCGCCCATATTGTGGAGGAAGAGGGTTTTGACAAGCGCTGGCTGGATGCCCGGGGAATCGAAAACCTGCGCGACGTGGTCCTGCTCTCCGGCAGGCGCCGCGGCTGAGTTTTCACTATCTTTAAGGATAGTTTCCTGTGCTCCTGCCATGACCGGCGGCCAGGCGTTCAGGGTACTCCCCTTTTTTACTTGCCTCATTACTTTGAGCTAATACACTGATACTTGCATGACTTTAATAACTTATGGTTTCAAGGAGCATGGGGGTTTATGGCAGGCATATTTAAAGCATATGACATCAGGGGGATCTGCCCCAGTCAATTGAATGAAGACTTAGCCTACCGCATTGGCGCGGCTGCGGCCGAGGAGATGCAGGCAAAGAATATAGTGGTCGGCCGGGATATGCGCGAGAGCGGCGTGGGCCTTGCCGAAGCGCTGATCCGTGGGATCACCGCCGCCGGGGTGGATGTCATTGATATTGGCATGTGCAGCACCCCGATGATGAACTTCGCGGTGGGACATTGGAAATGTGATGGCGGGGTGATGGTTACCGCCAGCCATAATCCCTCGGAGTATAACGGCTTTAAATTCTGCCGCGCTGACGCGGTGCCGATGGCGTATGACACGGGGATCTCCAATATTGAGAAGCTTTCAGCCGCAGACCGCCGGGAGGCCCCCGGCGAAAAGGGACAGGTAGAAACGCGGGAGATTGGCCCCGATTACCGCGCCCACCTGATGAAATTCGCCGACGGGATCAAACCCCTGACCGTGGTGATTGACACCGGCAACGGGGTAATGGGTGCCTTCCTGCCCGCGCTCTTTGACAAGCTGCCCTGTGAACTGATCAAGCTCTACTTCGAGCCGGACGGCACCTTCCCCAACCACGAAGCCAACCCGCTCA
>JAFGNG010000127.1 GCA_016927125.1 Planctomycetota bacterium
GACTGAATTATGGAAAAAGCCCCAGACGCAAGCGCTGCAACGGTCAAAGGTTTGCAGACTCTCCAGGATTTCGTACCTCTATCTGTCGCCAGGGGTGATAAAACCGCAATCAGTTGGCAAAGTGAATGCGGGACTGAAAGGTTTAGTTACACGGAACTGGCGCAGAAGATTACTGCTTACAGCAAGGCCTTGCTTGAACTGGGGTTGCAGCCTGGCGACAAGGTGGCGCTGCTTTCCAGCAACAACCCGCAGTGGATTGGGATCAGCCTGGGGATTAATAATGCCGGCATGATCGACGTCCCGCGGGCGGATAATGTCTCGGAGGATGAACTGGAATATATCCTCGGGCATAGCGAATCCAAGCTGGTCTTTGTGGAGAATGAAGCACTTTTTGAAATGGCCAAAACATATTTCCCGGCGGAAAAGATCATCTCTTTTACCAAAATTTCAGGGGCAACCTCTCTGACAGAGTTTGAGAAGATCGGCAGAAATTCCAAGCAGAAGCTCCCGAAAGTTTCCCCTGACCAGACGGCCGCGATTATCTATACCTCTGGCACTACCGGCCGTCCCAAGGGGGTGGAACTGACCCACGGCAACTTTGCAAGCAATATTGAAGCGGGTATCAAGCGCCTGAAAATTACCAGGGAAGATAAATTCCTCTCAATTCTACCTGCGGACCATGCCTTGGAAAGGTTTTTAAAGTATTGCGCGATCAACTCCGGTGCGGAAAGCTTTTATAGCACCTTGAAGACCTTGCGGAAGGATTTTAAGGCCCAGAGCCCGACAGTCTTGTGCGCGGTCCCGCGGATTTGGCAATTGCTGTATGAAGTGGTTATGAAGACCATGAGCGCCCAGGAAGGCGCCAAGGTAGGGTTTGATAATATGGATTGCGAAAAAGCCAAGGCTATTCTCAACGAAGCACTGGGGGGGAATTTCCGATATGGCCTTTCCGGCGGCAGCGCCCTTCCGAAGCACGTGGAGGTATTCTTTTTCAGGGTTGATAATAAAATTTGCACCGGCTATGGCACCACGGAGGCCTCCCCGGTGATTTCGGTCCAGGAAGCCGATTCCCAAGTGCTCCAGACAGTCGGCCCACCGCTGGAAGGGTTGGAAGCAAAAATCCTTGACGCTGAAACCGGGGAAGAACTCCCGCAAGGCCAGGAAGGCTTGCTCTATGTCAGGGGCCCGAATATCATGAAGGGTTATTATAAAGACCCGGAAGCCACTGCCAGCGTGCTCGACAGCGACGGGTGGTATAACACCAGGGATGTCGCATATTTCGACAAGGACGGTGATATTGTAATCAGTGGCCGGCAGGACGAGATGTTCAAGTCCATCCACGGCGAGAAGATCCATCCCAATCTCCTGGAAGCGGAACTGGTCAAGAGCCCGTACATCTCCCTGGCAATGGTCATCGGGGAGGACAGCTGGAAGCGGTTGGGCGCATATCTTGTCCCGGATTTCGAAGTCTTGGAGCAGTATTGCAATGACAACGGCATGGCCTTTGACCAGGAGACAATCCTGAAAAATAAAGAGATCAGACAGCTCTATAAGAATGAAATTGATAAGTGCAACAAAACCTTCAAGGACTACGAGGCGATCCGGACCTTCCGGCTGGTTAAGAATTTGCTGCTGACCAAGACCCTTAAGCTCCGCCGCTCCAAGACCAATGAAAAATACAGCGAACTGTACGAAGAGATCAAAGCAGAGTGCAGTTGAAAACAACCACCTGGCAAACAAAGGGCAGGGTAAGAATAAAAAAAGAGACGCCTGCTTCCAGGCGTCTCTTTTTGCTGGTTCTAACTCAGGAAGAATTTAGTTATTCCATCCCAAGTAGGTGGTTTTGGTCTTGGTGTGGTTCTCCGCATCATCCGGCAAGGTAAAGGTTTGTCCGTTAACGGTAACCGATACGCCGGAAGTATCTTGTTCGCCGGTTTTTACGCCGAAGGGGTTATTGCCTTCAATCGGAGCATACATATCATCAACCGGGCTGGAAACGCCATCAATATTGTACACCTTGTAATCAGCAGCTATGGTTGTGGGCGTTTCAACCTGGTGCATGACAGCCCGGCCATCCATGAAGAGGAAGCAGAATATTTCCGGAATCTGCAAACCATGGTTGGACTCACCGTCAGTCTTGACACGGCACTGGTCCCCGGCGATGACCACATTCGACCGAGGCTTATTCTGCCACCAGGATGCCATGTAAGAGCAACGACCAACTGTGGAGCTGCCACTGCTGCTGGGGCAGAGAAAAACCTGTTTGTCCGGCACATAACCATTGCCTTCGCTGTAGAGTCCAATGCCTTCGGAGGTGAGGGTGTTTTCATTCATATTGGCATCAGAGGCACCGTTACGAAAAATATCAGCGGTCGGGAAGCCCCGGGGGGTATTCCCCGTGTTGCCTGTGCCTACGGTTTCAGTTCCATCGTGCGGATTACCCATCGGGCCGATCGGGATAATCTCACCATTAGCTTTTTTCTGTTGCGGTAATTTTCCACCAGTATTATTTGAGTATAATTGCAGTCCAGTACCCATCTGCTTAAGATTATTCACGCAATTGATGCGGTTAGCCGCTTCCCTGGCACGCGCCAGAGCCGGCAAGAGCAACCCTGCAAGCACAGCGATAATCGCAATCACAACCAAGAGCTCAACCAGCGTAAATCCCTTATGTTTTGTCATATGTCTTCTCCTTTTTATTAATAATATAATTCCAAAAGACTAGACTTACCCCCGGCCATTCGGGAGCGTTTCAACCACAAAATACTATAATACTCGAATAATGTCAATACATTCTTGAGCGCTTTGGGAGTTTTTATTTCCGTTAGGTAACACAATTTACAACCTCTAATTAAATATTTACTTATGGGAAGCAAAAAAAGAGGAGCAGTCCTTGCGAAATGCTCCTCTTTGGTACTTTTAGCGCAGGTCATGACCGCAACTTTTAATTGTTTACATAGAGGAAGGTGCGTTCCTGGGGATGCAAATGCTCGAGATCACCATCAATTTCCGGATCCGACGGATCATCAATCTCGTCATTGCGGTGCATATCGTCGTCTTTATTGAAAGCACCCTTGACATTATCAATCTTACTTTCGCCGATTTGCAAGCCATCGCCCTTATGAATAGAGGCGTTGGCTCCCTTGAAGAGGAAAACAAAGGCGTCGCCAAATTCTATCCCGTGATTAGTTTCAGAGTCAGTAGAATCAGCATCATGACCGGTGTTCTTTTTCGGGGGGGTGATCGCGTGGTCCTGGCCCCAACCCAACGCGTCACCAACGATTACAACATTGGGCTTGGTTACCTTGTGCCACCAGGAAGCCTGGTAGTCGCAGGCATAGGCTGTCGCTATCTGGGGAAAGCTGTCATCATTGGTCAACTCAATTCCCGATTGGACCGCTTCACCGCCGCTGCTGGGGCAGAGGAATACATTCGGATCAGGGACAACGCCTTCCCCACCATCGAAAAGCCCTTTCGCAGGGTTGATATTAAATGCGGCACCAGAGCCTAATAATCCTGAGTAAGCGCCTCCCATCGGGCCGATAGGTTCATCGGTAGTACACCAACGGGGAGTAGCCCGGGGAGCAGGAGTGATAGAGGTATTCAGAACCCAGATCGGCAGCTGGTTCCGGTACTTTGCCTGATACATTGACAAGCCTATACCAATCTGCTTCAGGTTGCTCAAGCAGGAGGCGCGGTTTGCCTGTTCCCGGGCACGCCCCAATGCTGGCAGCAGCAGACCTGCTAGAATCGCTATAATTGCAATAACAACAAGCAATTCAATAAGTGTAAAACCTTTACGCCTTACCATTTGTTTCTCCTTTACTCGCACTATAAACCATATGAATCCATATACAATGACAAGTCCTTAAACCAAGGACATTATTCATCATTAGAATAAGGTTCCCATTAGTTTTTGTCAACATTATTTTCCATTTCCCTCAGTTGTTTTCGCAGGTTTCAACGCAGTCCACGTTGTAATTTAATGAAAATTATGTCACTACTGACGATTAACCATCCATTTTCTCAATCAGGTCAACTACCCGGTTGGCATAGCCCCATTCATTATCATACCAGCTCATCACCTTGAGGAACTTGTCGCCGATCATCTGGGTGCTGAGCGCGTCGAAGACGGAACTGGCGGGATGGTGGATAATATCCGAGCTGACAATCGGATCCTCGGTGTATTCCAGAATCCTCTTCATCGAACCCTCCGCAGCGGCCTTGACCGCGGCGTTGACCGCAGCGACATCGGTGGACTTCTCGAGCTCTACGGTCAGGTCAACCAGGGAGCCGGTGATCACCGGAA
>JAFGNG010000128.1 GCA_016927125.1 Planctomycetota bacterium
TAAAATCTCAAGAGGAATTATTGGCAAAAGCGAGAAGGGTTCTATGTTGAAGCAAGATGTTGAATTTACTGACTCAATCAAAGCAGATAGAAATATTTTATTACCGCTTTGATTAAATCCCGCAAAGGAGAAACGAAATGAAACGCATGTATATTATTATGGTGATGATCTTGATTCTTATCATCCTTTGTCTAGGCGACAACGCCAGTGCGTCTTTGATTAATAATGGTAGTTTTGAGTCCGGCCTTGAGGAGATTGGCCTCTGGACAAATTTAGACCCTTCTTCCACGTCTATTGATAGTTGGACTGTGATTAACTCTAATATCGATTACAATGGCTCGTATTGGGAGGCCTCAGATGGCGAACGCAGCCTTGACCTTAACGGGAGTAACGGCCCGGGCGGGATTGAGCAATCCTTCACCACCGTGATCGGCCAGGAGTATTTAGTCAGCTTTGACATAGCGGGAAATCCCAGTACCAACACCAGCAATAACACCGCCATTAAATGGCTACGGGTCGCTGCGGCTGGTGATTCAGCCGACTTTTCTTTTGACATCGCTGGCAATACAGAAGCTGACATGGGCTATGAAACCAAGGACTGGACCTTTATCGCCACCGCCACCTCCACTAACTTGCAATTCATCAGCCTTGACTCCACCATGAAATATGGCCCGGTGCTTGACAATGTTATTGTGACTGCAATACCGGAGCCTGCGAGTCTGGCTTTATTATGCCTGGGAGGTGTATCTCTGGCGCTTCGAAGAAAATTCACCCCCTCGAGAACTAACCCCTAAGATCTAACTCCTTTCATAAGTGCTTACAGGGCGCGGGTAATTCACCGGCGCCCTGTTGGTATTTGCGCATAGATAACTATCAAGGGAAGCCCGCCATAAATTCAGTTCGCTGTATTTTCTGAAAACTCAAATTAACAGAGAAAAAAGGCAGGGCTAATAAGGAACAAATACTCATGCAGTAGAGTACTTAATATGAAAAGAGCCTCTTATTAAAGAAATAGGATTTACAAGATGGAAAACATACCAAAACATGGCAATGAGCAGCGTTCAACAAAAATGAACAAATTAACACAATTAATAACCAGAGCTAATCAGGAGCACACAGTCATGTTGTATCCTGCTTATGTGATAGATGAGGAATTGCACATGGGACCCTTCTCAGAACAGCAACAAACCGCGTTACATGGGGGCCGGACTTAGAGCAGAGTCTGGCTCATTGGGAGGAAGCGAGGTCTGGGGTATGAAAGGAGTTTGAATGAATTAATGAAAAAGAAATTGCGTCCTAATCAAAACCAAACAGTCACGGAGTAAAGTTTGAGCAAACCATAACACAGAGCAAACGTAAACTTAATCAATCTATGAAAGGCAAAGCTATGAAAATCAAGGTAAGTGCGATAATTGCCCTGGCATTGTTAGCACTGACCGTTACCGCGGCTTATGCTGAAGGAATAGTCGGATATAACCGCATTCAAGTCCCTGCGAATTCTGATGTTAAATTGATTGTTCCATTCAACCAGAATGCAGAAGACGAGTTTGCCGTTAATACCGTGACCGGCAGCGGCGTGACGGTTACAGACACTCTCCAGGCCGGAGCTTATGCAGGTGCCTACTACGTCCGCTTCACCAGTGGTAATGGTGAAGGGCTGTGGAGCACCATCAGCAATAATGGGGTGAACGACTTCACAATTGATGCGAATGTTCTCCCTTATATAAACCCTGGCGATACTTTCCGAGTATACATGCATCACACTCTCGGCAGTATCTTCCCCAAGTCTTTATACGGGGTCTCCTTCACCAATGGCACCCAGTTATTCATCTATGAGAATAACATCGCTGCTATGACCAAGAATAAATCTTCGTCCAAAGCCGCAGTATACACCACCAGTGGCGGAGGTCGTTGGGTTGGTGCCGGAGTCAGCAACAATACTATTCTGGTGCCCGAGACCCAGTTTATTCTCCGCAACAACTCGGCCTCGACCTTCACGGTTTTTCTGATGGGCGAGGTGCCGGATTATTCCGTCAGCATGTTGATCGCTGCTGATGGCGACCTGGTTATCGGTTCCGGTTATCCCCTTCCTGTTGTTCTGAAAGACGCTGGTCTCGAAGGAAACCAACGCCAGGTTTATTTCTATGACAACAGCGCTACCGGGATCAACAAGTCGGCGGTTAAGGTTGCCGCTTATACCACCAGTGGTGGTGGCCGTTGGGTCGGCGCCGGCATCACCGGCAATGAGCTGATTAATCCTTCGGAAGTTATTACTCTCCGCCTGCCTGCAACCGAGGCCGGCACAAAAGTAACGGTTACTAAACCCTATTAAGATTAAGAAAGGAATGAAGCTATGTTAAAGAAGACTGTAATTGTGATGGTTATCGCTATTGCGATGTTGACCGCGGCAGTTCAGGCCGATATGACCTACGCGCCCTTTATGTTCGACGCCTATGACGCTCTTGGCAATCCGATTGCTGACGGCACTTACTTAATGGTTCTGGACCTCGATAATGACGGTTGGGGATCTTTTGGTTACCTGGATCAAGCCCTTGCCGGTCCTGGCGTTGACAATGCCAGCAGCTGGCTCTGGGACAATGACGACCTGATCATGGATCGCGGTCAGATTATCAATGGTGAAGCTTTCCCGTTTGCCACTATTCCCACGGCCACCATTCCGGGAACTTACAGCGCCAATGTTGATGAGTATTACCTGTTGTGGCTCGACCTCGCCTTTGATCCGGCCGCGCTTGCCCCGGGTGCCAATGTACACTATGGAGCCGAAAGCCTGGGCGTTGTCGGTACCGACCCTGGTGACTATGGTCCTTTCCCGATGGGTGGTAATGCAAATCTCGTAACTGTTCAAGCTGTTCCGGAACCGGCTTCAACAATGTTATTCCTGGTTGGCAGTGGGCTGTTTTTCGCTTTACGTCGCAATCGCCAAGGCGCGTAAGAAAATCTGTATAAATTAAAACCAAATAAGATTAGAGGAGAAATATATTATGAAGACTGCAAGAAAAATTGCTTTGCTGGCTCTGGTTATGGCTTTGGCTGTATCCAGTATCGCCAGTGCGGCCACCGTCAATGTGTCCGCTGACATTGCCACCTCTACTACCTGGACAGCTGCTAATACTTATAATTTGACTCAGCAGATTTACGTCCTTCCGGGCGCAACCCTGACCATTGAACCCGGTACCCTCGTTCAGAGCACCACCGGCGTTGGCGGTAGTCTTGCGGTTTGCCAAGGCGCCAAGATCTATGTCAACGGCACCGCAACTGCTCCGGTAATTATGACCTCCACTAGCGATACTCTGACCAGTTGGCATGAAGGTTGTAACGAATGGGGCAACCTCACCATTATGGGCGATGCGCTGATCTCCGCTTCCCATTACGGCGGCAGTCCGGTCGGCAGCAATACCAAGCTCCCCACCGGCCTGAACGTCAAGCAGATGGAAGGTCTGACCGCGGCTTATCCTGGTGACCCCAATGTTATGTATGGCGGCGCCAATGACAATGATGACAGCGGCTCTATCAGCTACCTTTCGCTTCGTTACGGCGGCAAGGTTGTCAGCCTCGCCAACGAGCTCAACGGTCTCTCTCTCGGCGGTATCGGCCGTGAGACCGATATCCACCACGTCGAAATCATAAACAACGTTGACGATGGTATCGAGATTTGGGGCGGCACTGTTAATTTAAAGTATATTAACATCTGGAATATCGGTGACGACAGCTTTGACGCTGATGAAGGTTGGCGCGGCAAGGCCCAGTTCGGCCTGATCGTCCAGGGCTATAGTACCGACGCCAGCCAGGGTTCCGGTGTCGGCGACAATATATTTGAAACCGACGGTGCGGAAGACTCCGACGCCCAGCCGATTACTACATCCACCATTTATAACTTCACCATGATCGGCCAGCCGATTGACGGTGACGGCGCCACTACCTGGCGCGACAATGCCCATGTCCAGTACCGCAACTGCATTATCATGGACTGCGGCGAAAAGGTTGTCCGCTTTGACAATGTTGACGGCGACGGCGCCAATGGCTACGGCTATAATGGCACCCTGCCCTGGGCTTCCTGCTGGACCACTCCTTACACCTACACCGAGACTGTCAATGCTGGCGCTCCCGGTACTGTCGGTGACCCCGCGGTTCTCTACACCGTCCAGACCTCTGGGATGCTCTGTGAAATCACCGATACGGTTTTCTATCAGAACGCCGATTACACCGAAGCCGATGCCCGCGGTGTCCGTAATGCCGCCAACAACAACGTTACAGCTACCTTGCTGCCAATTCAGGGTTACACTCGCGGTGGCTTAGTGGTTAAAGGTGGGAAGAACATGCTGCCGGTTACTAGCATCAATCCTTGCGCCGCCAATGACGCGGTCAGCAGTGTTGCTTCCGCTCCGGCCGACGGGTTCTTCACCCCGGCTCCGTTCCGCGGCGGCTTCAGCGCCACCAACAACTGGCTTGCTGGTTGGACCGCGGTTGACGCCTATGGCATGACCGACACCAGCATGAATACTGCTGCTCCGGCTGCGACCGTAGCCATGACCGCTTCGGTCAGCTTCCAGACAGTTGCCGGCACCACCTACTCGGTTGAAGAATCTTCTGACATGGTCAACTGGTCCCCGATCGCGACCATAGTCGGCGACGGCACTGTGATGTCAATTACCGATTTGGCCGGCTTTGATGCCGCCAAGTTCTATCGTGTAATCAATCTGTAAGTTAACAAGCAATTAATTAATTATTAGAAGTTTGACAAATTGATCTGATGGCAGTTGCAGGATACTGCCATCAGATCAAACTTTTACCAACATTGGAGATATACAATGAGAGAAAGCCTGCGGTTCCCTTTATTCCTGCTAATCTTTATCACTGGTAGTTTTCTTTGCGTAACTTGTTTGAATGCGGATCAGAGCCTGACCACAGAAAGCCATCTTAAGTTTTCCTCTCTCAGCGTTCATCAGCTAACAACTTCTCAGGATAAACTTCTTAGCATTGCCTTCGATATAGCCTCTAAAATTCCTGTCTACCCGCATCTTAAGGATCGCTCCAAAATGCAGGAAATGGTGGTCGCTACCTGCCTGGAACTTGCTCAACCAAAAAGGGCGTTGAGTTTTCTTGAAAAAATTGAGAATTGGCGGAAAGGCGCCTGCTATGCTGATTTGGCACTCTATTGCGCACAACATGGGTATCCGGATGAAGCCAAAAGTTTGCTGGAATGCGCCGAAAAAAATTATGAATCCTGTGAAGACTGGCCCCGGGACCGGATCAAGATCAAAATCGCCGCAGTCCAGACCTGGCTTGGCAACAGCCAACAGGCCGAGGAGCTATCCAGCGGAGTTGTAGACTCAGAAACCGGCAAACTTATTGGAGTAAAAGCTGAGCTTTGCGAGGAAAATTCTTTTGACGAACAGATGCAGGCTATCGACTGTTTGATTGCTTCTGGTAATTTTGATTACCTAAAAAATACCCTGGAATCATCCACTCATCTTTTTAATAGGTTTTATAACGATACCGAACGCCGTGATCTGGTGGAAGAAAAGATCAAATCATCCTGGGGCACCATCCCGTATTTTATCCGAATCGATCTCTTGTTAAAGATGGCCGGTTTTGCCATTGATCATCAAGATCAGAAGAAAGCCCTGGAGCTTGTCAACCAGGCCCAGGAAATTATGGATTCGGTCGCCTGGCCACTGCGCTATAGTATCCCGCTCAATGCAAAGCTCGCCCTTACCAGATACCAGGCAGGCGACGCTAAAACCGCCAAGAACTCAATCAATGAGGCCTTGACTCTGTTTGAAGCAGAAAGAGAAAAAATAGTAAATATCTATCGCGCTGAGACACTGACTCCGCTGGCTGAAGCATACCATTCAATGGGGGAACTGGATACTTCTCTTGAGATTTACAAAAAAGCTGTGGCAGAAAGTTTTGTAAATCCCAATTCAAGGCCGCGGGCTGAAGATTTATCAGCGATCTGTTGTTCTTTGGCTAAAAATGGAGTTGAACCTGATCATGAATTATGGGAGGGGATTCACAATTCAACTAAGGAACTGGGTGATCCATGGTAAAGCGGTCTCTCCTCTGGGGATCTTTGGGTTTGATGTTGATCTTTGCCGCCACGGCTAATGCAAAGCAATTTGGTTCACTGCGAGGGATGATCTATGACAAGGATTTTGGGGCGCCGTTGTCTGAAGCAACAGTTTTGATCGCTGAAACCGGTGAAAAAACCATTACCACCGAGGAAGGACATTTCCTCTTTGAGCAAGTTCCGGAGGGTAATTTCACCCTGGTATTTTCCAAAGAGGGCTATGCCCGA
Organism: Planctomycetota bacterium; assembly: GCA_016927125.1. GTDB lineage: Bacteria > Planctomycetota > SZUA-567 > SZUA-567 > JAFGNG01 > JAFGNG01. The sequence goes on from JAFGNG010000128.1 coordinate 6,320, forward strand.
CAAGTAAAGGCAGAAGTAGTGGTTTCCCCTCAGCATATGACCGAAGTTGAAATTTCATTGTACGGTGATTTTACAGAGATGGAAGAATTTGTAGTTCAGGATCTTGAGATCGGCGGTGGTTCGGAAGGAGCGCTATTAAATCTGCGCATGGAGAGTCCGGCCCTGTTGGACTCGATTGGCGCAGACTTGATTAGCAAGGCCGGGGTTGGCGACGCTGCCAGTGCCTTGTCCCTGGTGGCAGGCGCTACCATCCAGGAGGGAAAATTCGCAGTGGTTAGAGGCTTACCCGACAGGTATGTCAACTCCCAGATGAACGGCGTCCGCCTGCCGACTGCTGATACGGACAAGCGGGCCGTGCAGCTTGACCAGTTTCCATCCGCAGTGATTGAAAGCATCCAGGTCAGCAAAACCTTTACTCCTGATCAACAGGGCGATGCCTCGGGAGGAGCGGTTAATGTTGTCCTCAAGGGAATTCCGGAAGAGAGAATAGTAAGTCTCGGCGTAGGGACAAAGTATAAAACCCAGTCCACCGGCAGGGATGATTTTTTAACTTATAAGGGAGGCGGGGTGGATTTCTGGGCCAGGGACAAACGCAGTATTCCGCCGGAAGGAGGAAGTTGGGACGGCGCGGCCGGGGTTGACCGCCAGGACGATACTGCGGATTTCGATTTCTCTCTGGCGGTCGGCGGGAAACATGAGTTCGACAACGGCCTTAAGGTCGGGGGATTCAGCAATTTTTATTATAAGCAGAGCAGCTCATATTATGAAGATGGCATTGATGATGCCTATTGGGTGGAAAATCCCGGAGATCCTATGACCCCACAGACTACTCAGGGCGTGCCGACCGGAAATATTCCTGAAAACGGGGATTTTAAGACCAAATTATATGATGTCGCGCAAGGAAGCGATGAAGTCCAGTGGGGTTGGCTGGGCACGGTCGGGCTTGAAACTGAAAACCACTCCTTAACCCTGGTCAAGATGTATACCAGGGTTGCGGAAGAGGTCGCCACCCTTGCCGAAGATACCCGTGGCAAGGAATTCTATTTCCCCGGTTATGATCCCGATGATCCTAAGTGTGACGGCAATCAGAATCAGGATGCAGCGCCATATCTCAGAAGTGAAACCTTGGAATACACCGAACGCACCACCGAAACTTTACAACTAAGCGGCAAACACAGGCTGCCGATTCCCGAATTCGGCCATGAGCGGGTGTTAAAGATTCTGCCTCCGGAACTTGATTGGACCAGGGCGATTAGCAGGGCTACCCTATACCAGCCGGACAAGCGCCAGTTCGGCTCTTTGTGGTTGAGCGGGAAATATTTCCCTGGTTTCCCGCTGTGGGGACTCGATCCCTGGACCACCGAGCCAGTCCATCGAATCTTCAAGCCTGCTTCAGACTTTACTCTGGGTAATGTCCAGCATATCTGGAAGGATATCCAGGAACGAAGCGAGCAGCATTTTGTAAATCTGAAAGTCCCTTTCAAGCAGTACACCGGCGATGAAGGCTTTGTGAAGTATGGAGTATTTAAGGATCGGGTATTAAGAAAGTACCATCAGGAATCATTCAGTAATTTTGATGACAACAGCGCCAAATATGAAGGCCAGGGCTGGGAAGAATTGTGGAGCCAGGTCTTCCCCTTTGAAGATCATCCTATAGCTGGCGCCGAGATAGATGTCGATTATGAAGGCTTTCAGGAAATCACTGCCTGGTACTGGATGGTGGAATTCCCGATCTGTAAGTATCTCAGCCTGATGAAAGGTATCCGCCACGAGCGCACCCGGCTCGCCATTACTAATTTTCCAGAATCCGATGTGACCTGGATTTATCCAGGCTCTTCCGGAGAAACCAAGCTAAATCCCGGTGATGCGGACTTCAGATTCCAGCAGGACGACCAACTCCCTGCAGTGGGATTCAAACTGACTCCTACAGAAAAGCTGACCTTCCGGGGTTCTTACACTGAAACCGTCGCCCGCCAGACCTTTAAGGAACTGACTCCTATCAAGCAGCAGGAATATCTTGGAGGCGATGTCTTTATCGGCAATAAAGACCTGAAGATGAGCGCAGTGAAAAACTATGACCTCCGCCTCGATTACAAGCCTTATCAGGGCGGGTTGATCTCGTTATCCAAGTTCCGTAAGCACGTAGATGATCCGATTGAATACGTCCAGAACGAGAGCATCGGCTTTACCTATACCTTCCCGGTGAATTATCCCAAAGGCTCTCTGCGCGGCTATGAATTTGAAATCCGCCAAGACGTGGGACATTTCTTCAGCCCCCTTCAGGGGCTCTCCTTCGGCGCTAATGCTACGATTATTGATTCCGAAGTATGGCTACCGGAAGAAGAACAGGCAGTGCTGGACGACCCCCCGAATATTGAGGCGAAGATGGAAACCAGGCACATGATGAATGCCCCGGAGCATCTTTATAATTTCAACCTTACCTATGACTGGGAACGATTCAATACGCAGTTTGCCTTATTCTATAATATCCGTGGAGATACACTCATAGCAGGCGCGGGCCAGTCCAACGGCAATTTCGTTCCAAATATTTATGAAACGGAATATGTAACGCTCAATCTCAGTGTTTCCAAGAAGTTTGGCGATCACTTGAAATGGAAGTTCGTGGCTAAGAATCTTACCAATCCCGATATCCAAACCGTTTATCGCTCGGAATATATTGATAAAGACGTGGTTAAAACCTCTTATCAAAAGGGGATGGAGTTTTCATTAAGTCTAACGGCGGAGTTTTAAAATTACCGGCTTACCTGGTCAATCCCGGCAAGGTTTTTGAAAGGATTGCTTCTTATGAAAAAGATTAAATTATTTGTTGGATTATTACTGTCGCATTTTTTCATTCTCTTTATCTCGACCCAAGGCTTTTCTGCTGAAAACAGATTAAGCGAAGTGGAAAGAACCAGAACCATAATGGAAAAATGGGTTGAGACCCGCAGAATTATTTCCAAGGAAAAACAGGATTGGGAAGTTGGCAAAGAAATCCTGAATGAACGCATCGAACTCGTACAGCGGGAAATCGATTCACTCCGTGAAAAATTCGAAAAGGCGGAAGAGAGTATTGCTGAAGCTGATAAAAAGCGGGCTGAGCTTAATGATGAGAATGAAAATCTCAAAGAATCCGCAACCTCTCTCGAAACCATGGTAACTGCCCTGGAGAGACAAACCCGGCTTCTTCTTAAAAAGCTGCCAGACCCGATTTGCGAACGGGTAAAACCTCTCAGCCAAAGAATCCCGGATAAACCGGAGGAAACCAAGCTCTCCCTATCCGAGCGCTTCCAGAATGTCATTGGTATTCTTAACGAGGTGAATAAATTCAACCGGGAAATTACGGTCACCAGTGAAGTACGCACTTTAACTGATGGTTCCTCAGCCGAGGTTACCGCGCTCTATATCGGCATCGGGCAAGGCTATTATGTCAGCGGTAACAGCAAGGTTGCAGGTGTGGGAAGCGCAAGCGAAGAAGGTTGGAGTTGGACAGAGGCCAATGCTGCCGCGCCGCAAATCGCGGAAGCGATTGCTATTTTAAAAAATGAAAAGGTGGCTGCCTATGTCAAGCTGCCGGTAGAAATCAAATAACAGGGGAAATTTCATGCGGACAAGACTTTTATTAATTCCATTGCTCTGGCTTGCATCTCTTACGGCTGTCCTGGCTGAGGATGTGCTCCCGGGGGAATCCTATTCCTTTGCACAAGCATCCCAATCCTTGCAGGGGAAACTGGATAACAGTCTGGCAATCCTCTCCAATCTTCGTGAATGGATAGCTTCGGAGAAGATTCCCCTCAGCCAGAATCTCAACAAGCAGGAAAGTGACCTTACCAATGTGCGCCTTGAGTATGAGCAGGTTTCTCGGTTGCTTGATAACCGCACTCTTGATCTCAGCAACCTTCGCTTGGAAATCAAATCCCGCCGGGAAGAGTCAGCTTATCTCTCCAATCTTCTTAGCGAGTATGTCCGCAATTTCGAGTCCCGCCTGCAGATTGCCGAAATCCAGCGTTATCAGAGCTTACTGGAAAGGGCAAAACTGGCCGCGGAAAACAGCAATCTTTCCGAACTCGAGTTGTTTGCAGCACAGGTTTCCCTGGTCACAGCTTCACTTGACCGGTTGCATGACGCACTCGGAGGAACCAGTTTTCAGGGGACAGCAGTCGATGCCAGCGGCCTGGTGAAAAATGGTAAATTTGTAATGGTTGGCCCGGCGGCGCTCTTTATGTCGGAAAACAATGAAGATATAGGTACTGCCGAACAGCGTCTTGGTTCTCTTGAACCTGCAATTATCCGTTTCGGAACACCAGAAGATTCAGCCGCGGCCAAACAACTGGTATCTGCCTCCCAAGGTTTGTTCCCCCTTGATCCCACCCTGGGCAATGCCCATAAGATTGAATCTACTGAGGAATCCCTTTGGGAGCATATTCAAAAGGGCGGCGCAGTCATGGTACCAATCCTCGCCCTGGCCGGGACTTCGCTTCTGGTGGCAATTTACAAATATCTGTCCCTGGTGTTTATTCCGAACCTTTCCCAGAAACGTTTTCGGGACTTGCTTGCCTCGATTTCTAAACATAATGAGGAATCAGCCCGGCAGCAGGTCAAGTCTCTAAAGGGACCCGCCGGTAAGATGTTGGCAGCAGGCGTTGAACATCTCCGGGAACCCAGGGAACTGATTGAAGAGATTATGTATGAAACCGTCCTCGCCACCCGTTTGAAGCTCCAGCGGTTCCTGCCATACATCGCTATCAGTGCGGCGTCCGCGCCCCTGCTGGGGTTGTTGGGAACTGTTACCGGGATTATCGCCACCTTCAAGCTGATCACTGTATTCGGCTCAGGCGATGTCAAAACCCTCTCCGGCGGGATCTCCGAAGCTCTTATAACTACGGAATTCGGCCTGATCGTGGCGATTCCTTCACTTCTGCTGCATGCCTTCCTTTCACGAAAAGCCAGCAGCATAATCGACCAGATGGAAAAAGCGGGAGTAGCCTTCATCAATCAGATCAGCAAGACTCCATTTTCAAATTTTAAAAATGGCTCTCAAAACAGAATAAATCAAAATCAATCAGATAATAATTTGAATGAAAAAAATGGAGATATCGCCAAGCAGGTTGATGAAATTCTTGATGATGATACCAGGATAATACCTGCGACTTAACTTAGGAAACTAAAAATGGATGTGATCACAGAACAATTTCAGACCCTCTGGCAGGAAGCTTCTGGTATTTGGCTGGCTGGTGGCTGGAGCATGGTTGCGATTGCAGCTATTGCGATGGTGATGTTTTCACTTGGTATGCACGTCCAGATTAGATTGCGCGATAAGGGATTTCTTTCAGTTTCTGAAAGAACCTGGCGGAGTTGGATTGACCATCCTGAAAGGAGAAAAGGGCCGGTCGGAAAACTAATCGCTTTTGTGAGCGGCTCCAACTCCCTAAAATACACCCGCCTCTTCTTTGAAGAATTGCGCACTACGGAAATCGCCCCCTTTGAGCGTGACTTGCGGGTGATGAAAATCTGTGTGGGCGCCGCACCGCTCTTGGGTCTGCTCGGTACGGTTACCGGGATGCTGGCTACCTTCGCCGCGCTCGCTACCGGCTCGGGAGGCGAAAAGACCATGGGCATGGTTGCCGAAGGGATTTCTGAGGCTTTGATCACCACGGAAACCGGACTGGTAATTGCCTTGCCAGGGCTTTTTTTCCAATATCACCTGCAGCGCAAGCATGAGCAATACAAAGTTTTTCTGGCGCATTTGGAAACCGTTTTGACGCAAAAGCTTTATCGCAGGCTGTGTCGTCAGACTACTGCGGCCTGATCTCATTAACAGTTAAGAGCGAGGAGATACCATGGGACGTTTTCGTGAAGCTGCAGCAGATGCGGGCGGTGAAGTCGGGATAGATATCAGCCCGTTGATTGACTGTGTATTTATCTTGCTCATCTTCTTCATCGTCACCACCACCTTTGTGGAAGAAACCGGCGTGGAAGTAGATAAACCGCAGGCGGCGTCTTCCGTAAGGCTGGAAAAGACCAGCATTTTAATCGCCTTGACGGAAAAAGGCGAAGTTGTTTATGGTGGCCGGGATATAGGCATCAGCGGCATCCAACCATTAGTCAAACGGATGCTGCAGAAAGAGGATGTGCCGGTGATAATTCAGGCTGATACCGCATCCCAGTCCGGCCTGATGGTAAGAATAATTGATGAAGCCAAGCTGGCAGGCGCAACCAAAGTCAGTGTTGCCACCAGTAAATCCCACAAGTAAGAAGTTGAGTCATTATTATGGACAATGGCAAGCCTGCATTTATCAGAAAACTATTACATTACCTTTGGGTGGTGAGTGGAGCCTCGGGGCTTACTTTAGCTTTCTTCCTGGTCCTGCCCTTGATGCAGACGATCAGCAAACCGCTGATTGACGATCTCCTGGTGCAATCGGTAGACACAGCTAACTTGCCGCCCCCACCTCCTCCGCCGGAGATCGAGGAGGAAAAAGAACCGGAGCCGGAAGAACAACCGCCGGAACTGGCGGAAGAAGCGCCTCCGCTCGATCTCTCCCAACTTGAACTAGCTCTGAACCCGGGCTTCAACGAGAGCTGGATGGGCGGAGACTTTACTGTCAATCTGAATACTATTGCCTCAAGCGGAGATGATCTTGACGCCTTGTTTTCAATGGCAGATCTCGATCAGAAACCGAGAATCATGTATCAGGCCAGCCCGATCCTTACCCGAGCTCTAAGGGCGAAAGCCCCCGGCACGGTTTATATAATTTTTATCGTCAATAAGCGCGGCCAGGTGGAAAAACCTATTGTCCAGAAATCAACTGATCCAATTTTTGATAAACCGGCTTTAGCCGCGGTTAAACAATGGAAATTTGAACCCGGCAAGAGAAACGGCCAGCCGGTTAGATTCCGGATGCGGATACCGATAACTTTTCAGAAAGGATAACAACCATGAAAAAGACAAAAATCCCATTTCTTATCCTGTTCTTCATGATGGCTTTTTGCGCTTCTGTATCGACCCTTGCAATTGCTCAGGATATAGAACCGGCAGCCCTGATTCTTCTAACTCAGGAATCCCACCTAAACAAAACCGAGCTTGAGATTTGGAATAGTCCGCGGTTCCAGAAGCAATTTACCGAGAGTTATATTGCTGAAACCGAAATTGAGCCGCGGGTTACCGAGGATGAGCGTAAGCGCATGCAGAAGATCCTGACTCTGATGTCGGACGACAAGCTGGACGACGCCGTCCGTCTGCTGGAAAGGAATCGGGGTGAAGCCGCCAGCGCAGTCTTTGATTTCACGCTGGCAAATATACATTTCAAGCGTGAAGAACTGGACCAGGCTACCGAAGTTTATCTCGCCGCAGTGGAAAAATATCCCAAGTTCCGCCGGGCATGGCGCAATCTTGGATTAATTTATGTGCGCCAGAATAAATTCAAAGAATCCTTGCCCGCCCTGACCAAGGTGATCGAACTGGGCGGCGGTGATGCTCTGACTTATGGCCTGCTCGGCTATTCATATTCCAATGCGGGAAACAACATCTCAGCGGAGTCAGCTTACCGGATGGCTATCATGTTGGATCCAAAAACTGTGGATTGGAAGATGGGACTTGCACGCAGCTTCTTTGAGCAAAGCCGTTATGCTGATGCTGCCGCGCTCTGTAAGACTCTAATAGTTGAATATCCTGACCGGGCCGACCTCTGGCTCTTGCAGGCCAATGCTTATATCGGGCTGGAACAGCCTCTCAAGGCGGCAGAGAATTACGAACTGGTTGATCAGCTTGGCAAGTCCACCAAGGCCACTCTGAATATGCTCGGAGATATCTATATCAATCAGGAAATCTATGATTTGGCCGTTAATTATTATATCCGGGCTATGGAAATGAATCCGGATAAAAAACCTGAGCGTTCGGTCCGGGCCGCGAAGGTGATGATGGTTCGCGGCGCCTTGTCAGAAACCAAAAAACTGCTCGCAAGCATAGAATCTTTGCATAGTGATAGCCTTGATGAAGAAGGCAAAAAAGAAATCTTGAAACTGCGCGCCCGGCTTGCCGTTGCCGAGGGAGCCGGAGACGAGGAGGTGCGGGTTTTGGAACAGATTGTCGAGCTTGATCCCCTGGACGGCGAAGCCCTGATCCTCCTGGGCCAGCACAGCAAACGGATTGGAGAGACAGAAAAAGCAACCTTTTACTATGAGCGGGCAGCCAGCATCGAGTTTTTCGAAGCCGATGCCAAGGTGCGCCACGCCCAACTTCTGGTCAGTACCGGAAAGTACAATGAAGCCCTGCCCTTTTTGCGCCGCGCCCAGCAACTCAAGCCTCGCGAAAACATCCAGAAATACCTGGAGCAGGTGGAGAGGGTCGCCAAGAGCAGGTAATAGTATAACTCATCATGCTCTAATTGAGACCTGCTTAATTATCGATATTACCTAACCCTTTTCAGCATCGCATGCGAGGCGATAAACCTCGATGCTTCCTGCTGTCAGCCATTTGGCTGGAGTAGAGTTGGAACCAATAAAGAGGATTAGGAAGCATAGTAAAACCTACACCTCTCTTAATTACACCCCACCTCATATCAGAAATCGGCAGGACAATCTGGATTATTGCACTTACTCTTGCGGCCCTTGCAGGGGCGATTGGGATGGATGAGTTCGTCGAGGTGTTCACCGTCAACGAAAGTGGCACAGATCTGGGGGGCGGGGGTGTAGAGGGTTTGTCAAGTCCTGAGGAGCGTAGCGACGAAGGACTTGACAAAATTTCGCGCTGCTGGCAGGCTTCTTTCCGGCAGAAGGAAAGGAGCGAAGCATGGCGAAGAATGTAGTCAGGGAGATCCGCAAGGCGACGCAGCGCAAGTTCACCGCCGAGCAGAAGATCCAGATTGTGGTCGAGGGCTTGCGCGGAGAGCTTCCCGTCACCGAGCTCTGCCGCCGGGA
>JAFGNG010000129.1 GCA_016927125.1 Planctomycetota bacterium
CGCACCATTGCCGATCTCGACGGCGCGGCTGAAATCGGCATCCCCCACCTCGCCGAAGCTATCCAGTACCGCACCCTGGATCGCGCGGCGGCGTATTAACGAGTATAAGTTATAAATTAAAAATCCGGCAAGCTGCTGACTTTACTTTATAAAATATCAACCATTTTTCAAACCACCTAAGCTATTTTAAGTTCTTTAGATTCTAATCACTAGAGAAAGCTTGATGAATTTGCACCATTCTTTCCTTGTTATGATAGGGCTTTACAAAATGCCCGTAAGCTTCATCTGACAATAGCTTTTTATTATTCTTTAAAAAGTCTTCAGTGAAATTAATTCTGGGTTGTAATTTCTCGCAGATAAATTCAGGACAATGCGCGCAATTTTCCACCCCCTTTGCCAGGGCGCAGGGCCGGATCGGGCAGTCCTTGTCCGCATGCTTGCCCTCGTTCTTGCAGCCGACACACTCGACATCTTCGGGCTTTACCTCGAACCCATAAAGCCTTTTGAAATCGCGGCTGACCCTCTCTTTGTCTGCTTCGCAGGTTATATTTTCGGTATAAAATTGACAAAGGTCACAACGGTAGCCGCAGAGCGTTAAAATCTCCGACATGGCTCTCTCCTGTGCGATAAATTAACCGCCTTTTTTCTTTTCTTCCGCTTTCGCCTTCTTAAAGGCGGCGAGCGCTTCTTCCGGGGTGTTGGCGACGACATCGCCGTAGACATGCGGATGGCGGCGGACCATCTTGGCGGTGATTTCAGAGAGCACTTCTTCGCGGGTGAATTCCCCGCGCTCCTCCGCCATGTGGATTACAAAGCAGAGGTTCCAGAGAAGGTCGCCCACCTCCTCGCACACATTCTCCATGTCTCCGGCCTGGAGCGCTGCGAGCAGCTCTTCAGCCTCGCTGGCGATAGGCTTGAGGTACTCCTCCAACACCTGCGCCTGGTCCCAGGGGCAGCCGCCGTCGGGATTGCGCAAGGTTTCAATTTGTTTAAAAATGGGCTTAAGATCCATCGGCTTCAACCTCCATCACCCGGAGCCGTTCTAACAGTTGGTAAACTCTCATGTTGAGGACGGGATGAATAAAGTCAGGCGCGATCTCACAGAGCGGCTCCAGCACGAAGCGGCGGTTGCACATCTCCATATGGGGGACGGACAACCCTGGCTCATCAATAATTTCGTTGCCGAAGAGAATGAGATCAAGGTCGATAGTGCGGGCCGCCCATTTCCCCTTACGCTCGCGGCCGAGGTAGTCCTCGACATCCAGGCAGGTTGCAAGGAGTTGCCGAGCGGTGAGCGAGGTTTCAATCTCCAGCACCGTATTAAGGTATGGCTCCTGCCCGGATGGGCCCAGCGGCGCGGTTTCAATGATGCGCGCCTGTTTCAAGAGCGCAATCTCCGGATGCCCGCAGAGGGTGGCCACGGCTCTTTGCAGGTTAGCTTGACGCTCCCCGAGGTTGCTGCCGAGGGCAATGTAAGCAATGGTCACTGGCCCATCTCCCGAATGCGGCTGAGGGCCTCGGTCAGAACAGCATCGGGGTAGGTCAGGCTGATGCGGTAGTAGCCTTCGCCCCATTTGCTGTAGCCTGCGCCGGGGGTGACGACCACGCCGGCCTTCTCCAGGAGATCCTCGGCGAAGGCGCCGGAGGAGCCGCAGTACTTGGCAGGCACCGGCGCCCAGATGTAGATAGTACCCTTGGGCTTCTCCACCGGCCAACCCGCTCCGTGGAGCGCTTCGCAGACCATATCACGGCGGCGCTGGTAGACCGCGTTGACCTTTGGGAAAATCTCTTCGGCAAGGTTGAGCGCCTTGGCCCCGGCGAACTGGAGCGCGCGCAGGGAGCCATTATCAATATTATTTTTAACCAGCCGCAGGGCATTGACCGCAGAGGCGTTACCGACCAGGCAGCCGAGCCGCCAGCCCGTCATGTTAAAGGCTTTGGAAAGGGAGAAAAATTCGACCGCAACCTCGGCCGCCCCGTCCACCTGCAGGATCGACGGGGCAGTATAGCCATCGTAGGTGTTTTCGCTGTAAGCAGAATCATGCGCAATCAGGAGGTTGTGCTTGCTGGCAAACTCCACCGCGCGCTTGAAGAAGTCGAGATCCGCCACCGCGGTGGTAGGGTTATTCGGATAATTCAGCCAGAGAAGCTTCGCCTTCTGAAGGGCATCCTTGGGGATGGCGTCGAAATCGAGCAAAAATTTATTCTCCTTCAAGAGCGGCACCTCGCAAGTGGCTGCCATAGAAAAGACATGGCCGATATTATAAGTGGGATAACCCGGCACCGGGGCGATGCCGATGTCGCCGGGGTTTAAAATCCCCAGGCAGAGCTTGACAATCGCGTCCTTGCTGCCGAAGGTGGTTACCACCTGGTCATTGTTCAGCTTTACTCCGTAACGCCGGAAATAAAAATTCTGCACGGCTTCGGCAAAGGCCTCGACCGGGGCGTCGCAGCCGTAGCGGTGGCGGTTGGGATCATTTTCATCCCGCAACGCCCGGAACATTTCAGCAATAATAGGGTCCGGGGTGGGATAATCCGGATCGCCGATCCCGAGATTGATAACCTTCACCCCCTGCGCGCGCTTGTCGGCGATCTTCTTGCGCAAGGCGGCGAAGAGGTAAGGCGGGAGCTTCTGCAGGCGTTCAGAGAGTTGTATATCCATTACGATTAAGCCTTTCTGTAATGCTGATAAAGACAAATTATTTTCCGAAGAGGACCTCTTCCATGTTGTAAAGCCCCGGTTGCTTGCCGGCCAGCCACTTGGCGGCGCGTAGCGCCCCGGCAGCGAAGAGGCCGCGATCCATGGCGCGGTGGGAGAGGCTAAGGGTTTCGTATTCGCTGGAGAAGTACACCGTATGATCACCAACCACGCCACCCATGCGTAAAGAGTGCATGCCGAGTTCCTTTTTAGTCCGGGCCGCGCTCTTGCGACTGCGGTCATACACCAGGTCTTGCTCGGGGTTCCGTCCCAGTTCCCCGGTAATAGCCCTGGCAATCCCGAGGGCGGTGCCGCTGGGAGCATCAACCTTGCGGTTATGGTGGGTTTCGGTGATCTCAATGTCAAAGTCTTCACCAATAGCGGCAGCCACCTCGCGTACGAGCCGGAAGAGGAGATTGACCCCGATGCTCATGTTGGGGGAGTAGACAATCGCAGTTTTCTTCGCAGCTTTGGCGAGCTTGGCTTCCCCGTCTTTGCCGAGGCCGGTGGTGCAGACTACCAAGGCCGCGCCCCCTCCTGCGGCCAGCGCCAGCAGCCTGTCAAGGGCCTGGGGGAGCGAGAAGTCGATAATCACCTCTGCCGGAATAGTAAGTTCGCTTGACAGCACACAGTCGCAAGCAATCCCAGGCTCGATTTCACTGAGGGGCTTACCGAGCAGGGGGTGGTTGGAGCATTCAATCGCGGCAACGATCTCGAAGGTATTATCTTGAAGAGCCATCGCCAGTACACGCCGCCCCATCCGTCCACTCGCGCCATGGACCCCTAATCGCAGAGCCATAATCGTTCTCCTCTCTCCAGAAGGTTAAGGCTTATCATAATCCTACTGATCGTCCCGATTTTTTCTCTTCCAGGCCAGGAACAATCGGGTCAGGACATATACCCCGACAGCAATGATAATGGCAATAGGAAAATCAATCATGGTGATGACTTCTTTTTCAAAGGGTTTCGGCGATAAACTTGCGCACCGCTTCTTCTTCGGCCGGAAGAACCACACAGCGGCTTTCCAGGCCTTCCAGGGCAGCAATCGCGGGATGGCTGCCAACCCCTGGCTTACCGGTAGCTTCACGCACGGCTTCAGGGAACTTTGCCGGGTGCGCGGTCGCCAAGCAGATGACAGGACTATCCCCGAGAGAAAGCGCTTCCGCCACCGTTACGCCCACAGCACTGTGAGGATCAAGCACGTAATCATACTCCCGATAATACTTACCGATGGTCGCGCGGGTGGCTTTTTCCCCAGCACTACCAGCGGCAAAGAGGGAATCGGTTACGGTTTCGCTTTCAACCGGAGTGGTCAAAGAGCCGCTGTGGGCGAAGCTCTTCATCTTTTCCCGCAAAACCGCCGGGTCGGAATCGAACTTGTAGTAGAGGTAACGCTCGAAGTTGCTCGCAACCTGGATATCCATCGAGGGAGAGATGGTCTGGCTGACCGCGCCCAGCGAATACACCCCGGTATTAAAGAAGCGGGAGAGGATATCATTGCGGTTGGTTGCCAGGATCAGCTGGCCGATCGGCGCCCCCATCTGGATCGCATACCACCCGGCAAGGATATTACCGAAATTTCCGGTCGGAACGCAAAAGCGCACCGCTTCGGAGCCGGTGGAGTTTTTAACCTGCAGGGCGGCGTAGACATAATAAACAATCTGCGCCAGGACCCGCGCCCAGTTCACCGAGTTGACCGCGCCGAGGCTAAACTTGCGCTTGAAGTCCAGGTCGGAGGCGATGGACTTCATAATGTTCTGGGCATCATCGAAGGTGCCTTCGACTGCGATATTATGTACATTAGCGTCGAGCACAGTAGTCATCTGCAGCTTCTGGATGGCGGAAACCCGGTTGTGCGGGTGCATCACAAAGATATTAATACCTTCCCGTCCGCGCACCCCGGCGATGGCAGCACTGCCGGTATCGCCGCTGGTTGCGGCTAGGATATTGAGCTTACTGCCGCTGCGTGACAAGATATAGGAAAAGAGGTTGCCAAGGAATTGCAGCGCTACATCCTTAAAAGCCAGGGTCGGGCCGTGGAAGAGCTCCAG
>JAFGNG010000130.1 GCA_016927125.1 Planctomycetota bacterium
CGCGATCATGCGGCGCGGAGCGCATCCCGCAATGCGCGGCGATCACGGTGCCTCCCGCCTCAAGGGCGCGACGCAATAGGCGGGGATCATTCCAGGCTTTGTTAAGATTCCGCGTCGCCCCTTCCGAGCCGGTATGGCACAAGAGCGGCATCCGCAAGCGTTGTAATGCTTCGAAGAATTCCGTGCAGCGCGGATCGCCGGGAGAGAAATTCTGGCTCGCCGGAAGCCACTTCACCAGCACTGCGCCCGCTTTGGCACAGCGGTGGAGTTCTTCCAACGCGTCTTCGCGGAAAGGGTGGATAGAAGCCCCAGGCAGGAATTTCGGATACTTGCGCGCGAGTTGAAAGACATAATCATTGGGCACATAAAAATCACTGAGCTCCTTGATGGGTTCGCCATTGCCATCCCGCGCCCAATCAAAGGCCAGGACCACGGCCTGCTCTAAGGGTGATTCTTCCACGGCCTGGGCGAGGCGTTCTTCCAGGGCTTGGTCGAGATGGTTTGCGATCTTGGCAGATTCAATCCCGAGGCTGCGCAACATAATGCGGAAGCCGGGCGCCCGCAGCCGCCGGGGATGGAACCAGCACCCCCCCGCGGAGGTGCCTGCGATATGGATATGCGCATCAATTATGCAGGGAGAAGTCATGGGCTATTACCCGGGGATTCATCTTGCCCCATGGGAAGGGTTGCGGATTGATCACTCTGACTGCCATATTATGAGAGAGATTGCTTCGCCGACCAAGGCTTATTGTTATTATTCTTTCTCGACCAAGACTTCTGACTCCCAATGCTCCGGCCAGGATCTATTTACACTGCCGGTGATCCTGAGCGCCGGGACATTCGGGTTGGGCTGCATTTCATCCTTCATTTCGCCGCCGTTATTAACCTGGACATGGAAAAAACACCGGACCACGGGAACGCGGGTAGCCATCTGGGGGTTATTCAAGGTCGTGGTGCAGAACTTCTTCTGGTGCATCTTTGCCTCATACCAGGTAGCGCCCTTGGGGAGTTTATGCTCGTAATCCCCATCGCCAACTTTATCGCCATCTGCGCCACTCGCCATCCCCCAGGTAACACATTCCGCGTTAAACTCATACAGGTAGCTTGCCCCCTTGATCTTGTTGTTGCTGTTATCTCTCAAGGATCTAAGCATGCTCTTTGCCTTGCGTTCGTTCGGCTTATCCAGGACATCATTAAATTCACTAAAATACCAGGCGAGCTCGCCCTCGTGCTTGCCGTCGGGGTCGATTCTGTCAATATCGGAAAAGTCCTTGCTATCCATATCATTGGTTTCCGCGAACTGGCTGGCCTTCATAATCCAGTCCGGGCGGGAGCCTTCATTTCCGCCGGAGCTGTCCTGCGGGCAGACCAGGAGATCCGGGGTTTCATAAAGGTTGGAGGCGCTCAGCCAGGGTGGATATTGGGTATAGGAATCACTCTGGTATCTATCGAGTTCGTTGGAGATCTGCTTGAGGTTGTTGATACAGGAGACCATGTTGGTTTCCCTGCGGGCTCCCTCCAGCGCCGGCATCAAGAGCCCCGCCAGGACTGCAATAATGGCGATCACAATCATTAGTTCGGTCAGGGTGAATGCGGATTTCCGGAACATGGCAGATTCTCCATTAATCAGCAAGGATTCGGGCGAATTGCATTTTATGGCAATAAATCTACCCGATCAAGTGTCCTTATTGTTACTATGTGCCTGGGGTAACTTTTTCCCCCGCGAAAACCGGTTTAAATCAGGTTAATTCTTAGCGCTGCCGTAATTAGAGCCGCTCAACTCCCTACCATGCTGTCAACCGGGCAAAAATCATCGGTCAGCATCGGCGCGTCCTCAGCTTCCTCGACCTCTTCCAGCATGGTTAGCACATACCTGAGCAGGATATCGCGTTTGACTAAATCGCCTTGGCAGCGATATTCCAGCTCGCCGCGGCCAATCTTTCTGCCGTTTCCGGTGCAAACAATAATAATGTTCGAGGGGTATTCGATCCGGTAGCTGCGGGGAAAGACATGCACCCCCTCGCCGTAAACCGGGCGCAGGGTTTTGACTACAGCCTGGTAGAGCCGGCTGTGCTTGCCCGAGACACTGCTGATAATATTCAGCACCATCACGCCTTCGGGTGTTAGGATCCGTTTAACCTCCTCCATAAACTCGCGGGTAATGAGGTGGAAGGGGATCTGCCCGCCGGCGGAATAGGCATCTACGATCACATAATCGTAACTCTTCTCCTCGGCCTGGCGGATAAAGATCCGGCCATCCTGAAGATTGCTTGTAATCACCCCCCCGGGGCTGTTCTCGGGAAAGCGGAAGTACTTGCGCGCCACGGAGAAGACTGCCGGATCAATATCAACCACATCAATGCGCTTGATCCCGGGATAATCCTGGTGCAGCGTCATCGGGCCGGTGCCGGCGCCGCAGCCGATGACCAGCACACGCTCGGGTACGACATCGCGGAAGGGAATGCCGAGGTGAAGCATCTCGGTATAACCGGTGGTGGTGAAGATTTTTTCGTCCCGTTCCGGGCCTGTAATCTCAATCCCCCCCTGGATCTGCCGGTTGAAGGTCAACATGCGGGCATCCAAATTATCTCTGTCCGGGTAACGGCTGGGCCCTTCCAGGATCCGCATATGGTGGTAAACGGAGTCGAATTCCTCAATCCTTTTATATTCAGCGCCGCCGAGTTTGATCGTGTCGGGAAGCTGTGAACCGAGCATGGAGCCAGCCATCAGGAGCAACCCCACCACCCCGGCCTTGACCCGCCCGCCGGCGGTATTTAGCGACAGGATCGCGCAGAACAGGAGTACTACCCCGAGGGAGAGGATAATCGCGCGGTTACCCATGAATTCCACCAGGACAAAGGCGGCCAGGAAGGTGCCGAAGATGCTGCCCATGGTGGAAAGGGCGTACAGCCTGCCCGCAACCCTGCCGATATCACCCATGCCCCGCGCGGCCAGCCGGACCGCGAAGGGCGAGACCATACCCATTGCTACGCTGGGAATAAAGTAGAGGGTGATGCTGCCTAAGAGGGCCTGGAGGCGGAGATCCATCCCTCTCAAATCCTGCAAGTACTCGCAGAAGGGATCCGCAATCAAGGGAATGAGAAAGACAAAGAGCGAAGCAATGAAGATGATAAGTCCCAGAACATTGAAACGCGGCCAGCGGTCGGCAAGGATGCCGCCGATGAAATACCCCAGCGACAACGCCCCGAGGAAGACGCCGATAATCGCGCCCCAAACCTGGATCACGCTGCCGAAGTAGACATTCAGGATACGCACCCCAGCCATCTCCATGCTCATCAGGGTCGCGCCGCACAGAAAGACTACCAGCTTTAAAACCCAGAGGGATACGCCCTTTTCCTCCAATTTCGCCTCTCTACTCTCTTTTGACATCACTTCCCCTTCCACGGTTAAAAATTCATCAAGTTTTAATCCGTTAATCTTCACGCTTCCAGCTCGCGCAGAATGATACTCAAGCGCTCCAATGGCAAGCCCACGACATTACTGAAGCTGCCGGAAATGAGATGTGCATAGCGATCGCCGGTTTCCTGGATCGCGTACGCCCCGGCCTTGCCGTCGGCCTCCCCGGAGTCAACATAGTCATTGATTTGCTGCTCGCTCATTGGCGACATCTGGATCTCGGTGCGTTCCGCG
>JAFGNG010000131.1 GCA_016927125.1 Planctomycetota bacterium
CCGGCAACCGCGATCCGGAAGCGGGCGAGGTCGGCAGTTGCACCCCGTACCTGCATGAGCAGCTTCGCATCATCCGCCCGAAGCTGATTATCGCCCTGGGGAGAATCTCCGGGCAGATCCTCTCCGGCAAGCGGATGAGCATGAAGAACCTGCGCGGGCAGTTCTTCCAGTACCGCGGCATCCCGCTCTTGCCCACCTACCACCCCGCGTACCTGCTGCGGCAGCGCGAGCGCGAGGGCCGGGGCAATATCGCGGACCGCAACACCTGGGCTGATCTCCAAATGGCAATGGCTTTTCTGGCTGATAATAAATAACGTTTGTTAATGTAAAAGGAGCAGGAACTATGGATCTGGCAAGCTTGCTGCGCACTGTCCCGGATTTCCCCAAGGCAGGAATCAACTTCATCGACATTATGCCGCTCTTGCAGGACGGCGCCGCCCTACGGCAGGCAGTGGATGACCTCGCCGCCGCCTTTGCCGATGTCAAGCCGGAGGTGATTGTCGCGGCGGAAGCGCGTGGCTTTATCTTCGGCACGGCGCTTGCTTATAAGCTCGGGATCGGCTTTGTCGCGGTGCGCAAGCCCGGCAAGCTGCCCTACAAAACCAGGCAGGTCACCTATGAGCTGGAATACGGCACCGACACCTTATGTATGCATGAAGACGCTCTCAAGAAAGACGCGCGGGTGCTGGTAATCGATGACCTGCTTGCTACCGGCGGCACCATCAGCGGCACGGTGCAGATGGTCAAAGAGGCGGGCGCGGAGGTGGTGGGCGTGGGCTTCCTGGTGGAGCTCGACTTCCTGCACGGCAGGGAAAAGCTGGCCGGGCTAAACGTCAAGAGCCTGCTGCATATCAGCGAATAAAAATCAGTTCTACCGCTCGTCGCAAAGCGCTTCAGGATTCAGCACCAGCCCGATATGGCCGTCGCCAAGGATGGCGCCGCCGAGGATGGCCTTGCTGATTGGGATGCCGGCAATATTCTTCACCACCACCTGCTGAATATCCACGAGCTGATCGAAGAAGAACGCGGCCTTGACAACCGACCCGTGCTTGCGGGAGTGAAAGATTACGGCCACGCCTTTTAAGATGTCGGTGGTCGCCTCTTTAATGCCGAAGATTGGGCCGCTGCGGTAAAATGGCAAAACCGTGTTGCGCAGCAGCAGGGTTTCATTCTGCCCTTTAATTGTATTCAGCATTTCCGGTGTCGGGCTGACACTTTCAATCACAGCTTCAACCGGCATGACAAAGCGCAACTCCCCGGTCTGGGCGATGATCCCGGTGATCACGCTCAGGGTGACATCCAGGGGAATGCGCACGCGGATAGCAGTTCCCTGTCCGGCCTGCGTCTTGACGCTGACATTCCCCCCCATATCCTTCATGCTGTTAGCGACCACATCCAACCCGACGCCGCGCCCGGAAGACATATCGACATGATCGGCAGTAGTCATCCCCGAAGTGAAAATCAGCATGGAGAGCTCTTCGTCGGTCATGGCGGCCAGCCGTTCGGAGGAAAATAAATTCAGGCTGTCCGCGCGCTGGCGGATCTTCTTCAGGTTGAGGCCGCCGCCATCATCGGTGATCTCCAAGAGCAGGCTCTGGTCATCATTCCTGGCGGAGAGCGAAATCCTGCCTTTGGGTGGCTTGCCCGCTTCCCGGCGCGCCTGTGGCCGCTCAATCCCATGGGCAACGGCGTTACGGGTTAACTGGATAATACAGGCCTCCACCTGGTCGAGCAGCGACTTATCCACGACCGCGTCCTCTCCCGAGGTAATGATCTCCGCTTCCTTGCCTAAATCATCGGCCACATCCCGGACGAGGCGGGGAAGGTTGTTAAAGATGCCTCCCAGCGAAACCCGGCGGATCTCCATCAGCGCCTTCTTGAGGTCGAAGACATTCTCTTCCATCTGCTGGGTAATGCCGTTGAATTCGCTGAGGCTCTCCTGGGTCAGGCCGGTTTCCTCCAGTTGCCGCCGGAGATGCTTGCAGACCTCCGCGACCTCGATGAGCTCTCCCACGCAGTCCAGGAAGAGATCCACCTTCTTCTCGGCAACCCTGACGGTGCGCTCGCCCTGCGGGTTGGGCAGTTCCTGCCACTCTTCAAGGTTATATCCGGCAATCTCCTCGGCTTCCCGTGGGGATTCCTCCGCTTCCGGCTCTGCTTCCGGTTGAGCCAAAACCAGGTTTTTAAGTTGCTCCGTCGCATCGTCCAGGCGGGAGAAATCACGAAAGCCATCCAGGTCTTCCCGGACCAGCGCGATCTCGCTCAAGACCGCTTCCAACGCGCCTGCCAGCTCCGGACTTGACGCCTGGTTACCGGCAGCAGTGAGGGTATTTTCCACCAAGCGGATCCGCTCAATGAAATTATCCGCGCTGTCCGGATCACCGGTATCTTCACCACCGGCATTGACAAAATCTTCAATTAGTCTGCGGAGAAGATCCGCCCCCTTGAAGCAGAGCTCCGTTACCCCGCGGGAGACTGTACCCTGCGAATTAACCAGTACTACCAAATCTTCGAGGGCATGAGCAACCCTGGCGGCATTGTCAAAGCCGAACATGCTGCAACTGCCCTTGATAGTATGGAGAATCCGGCGCAGGGCCTCGATATGCTCTTTCTGGTAATCGCCGCCCTCGAGGCGGATAATTTCGTTGTCAAGTTCAGTCAGGGATTCGTAGCTGCTCTCGACAAAGGTGTGAAAAAATCGCTTGCTGTCATCCACAGGCGTTCCCCCAAAATAGCGCTATGAACTTTCCCCACAAGTAGTTGGGTTCGTTGTGCACCTGGATTCCAACAATTTCAAAGGGTATTGAAATAAACCCCAAGAATCAAAGATAATCTTAAATTTTAAAATCCCGGGATGACCCCCGGCCAGGCTTATTTTCATTAGAAAAACTTGACAGCAAGAATCCCCGGCTTACAATCAACCCTTTGCTTTTACCATTCTTCCGGCCAAGCTCGGAAGGAGGGGTGGTATGTACCTAGGATATTGCCTGAGAACTTGGGGAGAAGAATGAATACAGACATTAAGGATGCCGGCCCCTGCCGCAAGTGCCTTACCGTAGAACTTGATGTAAACGAAGTTAATGCCGCCTTTGAAACTATTTACGCTGATATCACCAATGCCGCCCAACTTCCGGGATTCCGCAAGGGCCATGTCCCGCGCAAGGTGTTGGAGCGCCGTTTCGAATCCTCCATTATTGATGATGTCAAGACCAAGCTGTTTGAACAGGGCCTCACCCAGGCCATGCAGGAAAATGACTTCTCCCCCCTTGGAGACCCCGACATCAAGCTCGAAGATCTTGAAGTCAAGCGTGGTGAACCCTTTTCCTTCACCACCGAGATTGATATCCGCCCGGTCTTCGAGTTGGCCGAATACAAGGGCCTGGAGCTTACCGAGACCCTGGAACCGATTGGCGATGATGAAATTGACAGCTCCCTCGAGCGCCTCCGTTACAGCTTTGCCAACAATACCGAGATTGATACCCCGGCGGAAGCGGACAACCTGGTGGAAGGGAAGGTCGTCCTCACCATTGATGGCGAGGAAATTTTCAACCAGGACGACCGTGCCGTCCGGCTGGAAGGCACCAGCTTCTTCGGCTACGAGGTCGGCGACCTGGTCAAGCACCTCGGCGGAGCCAAGGCCGGGGACTCGCGCACCATTGAATTTAAGGTTTCCAAGAAGGATCAGCGCGAAGAGCAGCGCGGCATGAAAGCCGTGATCACCTTCGATATTACCAAGGTGTTGAAGACGGAACTGCCCGAGCTTGATGATGGCTTCGCCAAGCGCCTCGGCATGGATTCGGTCCAGGCCCTGCGCGAGCAATTCAAGAGGTCAATGGAGGCCGACCGCAAGAATACCGCCCGCCAGGAGATGGAGGAGCAACTGGTCGACCTTCTGATCAAGGCCAACCAGTTCGAGCTTCCCGTGGGCGTGATTGACCGCGTTGCCAAGAGCAACCTGGAAGAATCGAAGATGCGCATGGCCGCGATGGGAATCCCGGAGGATAAGATTGCCGCCGACCTCGGTGACATGGAAACCCATAGCCGCGAGATGGCCGAACGCGGCGTCCGCCGGTTGATCATTTTTGATGCCATCGCGGATAGGGAAGAGGTTAAGGTTACCCCGGCGGATTTCCAAAAGCACCTCAGTATGCTTGCCCAATCCTACCGCATGCCGCCGGAAAAACTGCTGAAGGATATCCAGAAGCGTAATGGCCTGGCCAGTATGCAGAATGAAATCCGCGATATCAAGGTAACCCAGATGCTGATCGACGAGGCGAAAATCAAAACCCAGGAGAAACAAGCTTCCGATCAGGATAAAAAATCCGCGGCGAAGACAGAGAAGTAAGCTAAATATTTTTCAGTAATTCTTCGCCCGGACAGTGGTTTTACTTGATAACTTGCGCCATTAACTTATAAACTGGGTAGAACGGGACAACTCAAAGCAGGAGGATTGCAGCATATGAGCACACTCATCCCATTTGTGGTCGAACGTACCGGCCGTGGCGAGCGCAGTTACGACATCTACTCCCGGCTTTTGAAAGACCGGATTATCTTTATCGGCGGCGCGATCAGTGATGAGGTTGCCAATACCGTGATTGCGCAGCTCCTCTTCTGCAACCTGGAGAAGAAGGAAGCCGAGATCTCGATCTACCTCAACTCCCCCGGCGGCAGCGTGACCGCGGGGCTGGCCATCTATGACACCATGCAATACCTTCCCAATCCTATCGCCACTTATTGCATCGGCCAGTGCAGCAGCATGGGCGCCGTCCTGTTGGCAGCGGGTACCAAGGGCAAACGCCACGCCCTGCCGAACAGCCGGATTATGATCCATCAGCCCTGGGGCGGCGCGGAAGGCTCGGCGACTGACATCACTATTCACGCTAAAGAGATTGTCCGGCTCAAGGAACAGCTCAACCTGATTCTCTCCAAGCATTCGGGAACCCCGCTCAAGCAGGTGGAGAAGGATACGGACCGTGATTTCTTCATGGGACCGCAGGAAGCCAAGGAGTACGGCCTAATCGATACCATGCTCGATTTTAACGGCGATAAAGAATCCGAAGGATAAAGCGTATGGCCAAGATGACTGGCAAGGGCCACGGGGATAAACAGGCGAAGTGCACCTTCTGCGGGCGCAGCGTTGACCTGGTCAAGCGCTTGATCGCCGGGCAGGATGAAACCTTCATCTGCAATGACTGCGTGATGCTTTGCACCTCCATCCTGGAACAGGAAGACGTGCGGGAATCCGCGCGCGACATTTCCGAGCAAGAAGTCCCGAGCCCCGTCCAGATCAAGGAAGAGCTTGATTCCTATGTCATCGGTCAGGATCGCGCCAAGAAGGTCCTCTCCGTGGCGGTGCATAACCACTACAAGCGCCTGCGCTCGACCATCATCCCCGCCGACGGCGTGGAGATTGAAAAATCCAATGTCCTCCTCCTCGGCCCCAGTGGCTGCGGCAAGACCCTGATGGCGAAGGTGCTGGCAAAATATATCGGCGTCCCTTTTGCCATCGCTGACGCCACCACCCTGACCGAAGCCGGATATGTCGGCGAGGACGTGGAGAATATTCTCCTGCGCCTGCTGCAATCGGCGGATAATGATGTCAAGCGCGCCGAGCGCGGGATTATCTATATCGACGAGATTGACAAGATCGGCAAGCGCACCCAGAACATCTCGATCACGCGGGATGTCTCCGGTGAAGGCGTCCAGCAGGCCTTGCTCAAGATGTTGGAGGGTACCATCTGCAATGTCCCCCCCCAGGGCGGCCGCAAGCACCCCGAGCAGCGCTATATCCAGATTGACACCACCCAGATCCTCTTTATCTGCGGCGGCAGTTTTTCCGGCATTGATGAGATTGTCTCCCGCCGGATCGGCGGCAAAAGCATGGGCTTCCACCGCGAGTATATCCCGCCGGAGGAGGAGCTTTCCCGCCTGCTGGCGGACGTGGACACCGATGACCTGCTGGAATTCGGCATGGTGCCGGAGTTCATTGGCCGGGTGCCGGTGGTGGTCAGCATCAATCCCCTGGATGAAGATGCGCTCGTGCGGGTCCTGCAGGAACCGCGCAATGCCCTGGTTCGCCAGTACAAGAAACTCTTCGAGCTCGATAACGCCTCCCTGGAATTCACCGACGAGGCGCTTGGCATCATTGCCCGCCGGGCAATGGCAAAGGAAACCGGCGCCCGGGCGCTACGCGGGATTATCGAGGATATCATGCTGGACGTCATGTTCCACCTGCCCCACCTCAAGCGGCCCTTGACGGTCAAGATTGATGCTGAATTTATCGAGCTGGGCTGGGAGGAATACTGCAAGAAACACCCGCGCAAGTACCTCCAGGCAAAAAGCCCGGCCAAGGGCAAGCCCTCTACGGAGGACAGCCGCGAGAGCGCGTAACGGTCCCTTTTCTTACTATCTCTATTTTTTAGGTGATCGGTCGGGCTGAATTAAAATCTTCAGCCTCGCTGCATGCAGACATGGGCGAAAACTTTGGCGTCGCCTACCATGTTCGCAATCGCGCAGCTTTCATCCGGCTGGTGGGCGGTCTGGTTGATGGTGGCCCAGACCGCTGCGGGCAGGCCCGCGCGCCGGAAGATCGCCGCGACGGTACCGCCGCCAACCCCCATTGGCTTCGCCTCCCTGCCGTAGACTTCGCGCACGGATGCTTTCAGCGCATGTACTATCGGCGCGTCGGGAGGGGTGGAGGGGGCGCTGTCGGCGCGCATCTCAATGTCACAGGCAATGGTAACACCGGTAGCTTTCTCCACCTGGCCGCAGATCTCATGGATTACAGCAAGGACTTCATCCACATCCACTTCCGGCAGGAGCCGGCAGTCCATGCAAAAGATGTCCTCGCCCGGCATGGTATTGACATTCGGCACATTGGCCTCGCGCTTGGTCGGCACAAAGGTGCTTTCCGGGGGAATAAAGATGGGCTCTTGCGCAGGGTAGCGCTCACGCAACTCCTTCAGCCTGACAATCAACTCCGAGGCCGCCTCCATGGCATTGATACCGTTGTCAGGTTTGCTGGCGTGGCATTGCTTGCCGGAGGTGGTGAATTTCAACCACAGGATGCTCTTCTCCGCCACCTCGATCATGGTTGAGTCCGGCGCGCCAATATCTGGCGCAATAATCAAATGTTCCGGGCTGAAATAATCAGGATGCTGCTTAAGCACTGCTTCCAATCCCAGGGCGGAGCCGGTCTCCTCGTCGGCGCAGAGGAGGATCGCCAGGGTGCGCTCCGGTTGGATGCCTTCTTCAATAAAGGCGCGCGCGGCAAAGACCGCGCTCGCCACACCCTGCTGGTTA
>JAFGNG010000012.1 GCA_016927125.1 Planctomycetota bacterium
GAGCACGCCCTCGACCCTGCCTATGCGCGCAAGCTGGGCGTCAACCTGGACAGCCTGCTGGTTTCCCAGCCGGACTGCGGTGAGCAGGCCCTGGAGATTGTCGAACTTCTTACCCGCTCCAACGCGGTTGACGTGATCGTGGTCGACTCGGTCGCGGCGCTGGTTCCCCGCTCCGAGATTGAAGGGGAGATGGGCGCAGCTTCCGTGGGCGTGCAGGCTCGGCTGATGAGCCAAGCCATGCGCAAGTTGACCGGCATCGCCAAGAAGACCAACACCTGCATTATCTTCATCAACCAGATCCGCATGAAGATCGGGGTTATGTTCGGCTCGCCCGAAACCACCCCCGGCGGCAATGCGCTGAAATTCTACTGCTCGGTACGGCTGGATATCCGCCGGATCGGCTCCTTGAAGCACGGCGATGACTTTATCGGCAACCAGGTCAAGGTCAAGGTGGTCAAGAACAAGGTCGCTGCTCCCTTCCAGCTTGCCAAGTTTGATATCATGTTCAATAAGGGGATCAATTATTACGGCGACCTATTGGAGCTTGCTTCCGAGCACAAGCTGGTGCAAAAATCCGGCACCTGGTTCAGCTATGGCGAAACCCGCCTCGGCCAGGGCGCGGAACGCGCCTGTACCTTCCTGGAGGAAAATCCGGATATCTTTGCCGAGATCGACGCCAAGATGCGGGCTATCCTCTTCGAGGGCATTAATCCTGAAGAACTTGTACCGGAAACAGAAGATGCAGCCGCCGGGGTTGCCTAGAGTTTTACAATAAATTTGACAGGGGAGACCATATCTGAACAGAGCTAACTAACCTGAAAACCTTTGTCATACCACCCCTTGGCGCGCGGAAGCCCCCTCTTCCGCGCGCCAACCTTTTAAGCTAAGCTTTTATCCCTATCGGGTTTCCGGAGGGGGGATCGACTCTATAACTCCCGAATGCAACAGGGTTAATCAAACACCCGCCGGAGATTAATCCATGAATTCACAAGGTTTTGCATTGCTGCAAATTTAATCTTATATTAAACTTTATGTGCATGATTGGCCCGAATTAGTTCCGGTTGGTTTTCGACGGTGCTGGAGAACTTCCATGAAGGCATGCTGGCGATGCGGCTGTCAGTGGTTCGAAAAGCACACCCCCGGCCTGCGGGCGGAGTGCGAGGAGTGCTTCTCGCCGCTCCATGCCTGCGCGAACTGTAAATTTTATGCCGCCGGCGCCACCCAGTGGTGCGGCGAACCTATTGCCAGGGGGGAAAAACCCCGGGATCCGGAAATGGCTAACTCCTGTTCTTATTTTCTCTTCGCTGACAAAGATGGAGCGGTGAGCCGGGAGCAGGATAAGTCTTTGGAAACTCAGGCTGCGAACCAGGCTGAAGACTGGATGCAGTTCGACAACACCGGCCGCGACGCGCTGGACCGGATGTTCAAGCCTCCAGACAATCCGTCGGACTCGGATGGGTGAAGCTTAAAATTATCAATTCAAAATAAGGAAAATAATAATGGCGGGACATTCACATTGGGCTGGGATTAAGCATAAGAAGGCGATTAACGACGCCAAGAAAGGCAAGGTCTTTACCAAGATCGCGATGTTGATTTACAGCGCGGTCAAGGAAGGCGGCGGGCCTGACCCGGACATGAATCCGCGCCTGCGCCTGATTTTGGAAAAGGCGCGCGCGGCCAATATGCCGAAGGATAATGTCAAGCGCGCGATTGAAAAGGCCAGCGGTTCCGGCGGCGAGGCTTACGAGCAGATTATCTACGAAGGCTATGCCCCAGGCGGGGTGGCGCTCATGATCGAAACTTTGACTGACAACCGTAACCGCACCTTTCCAGAACTCCGCAAGATCATGGATACCCGCAACGGCTCCCTCGGTAGCCCCGGCTGCGTCGCCTACCTTTTTTCCCGCAAAGGCGTGATCACGATCAAAGCCGACACGGTGGCAGAGGACGCGCTCCTGGAAATCGTGCTCGAGGCCGGGGCGGAAGACCTCTCAACCGAGGGCGAGTTTTACCAGGTTACCACCGAACCCGACGCCCTCATGGAGGTTAACGCCGCGCTTGAGGCCAAGGAGATTGCGGTGGAGAGCGCGGAGTTGACCATGATTCCCAGCACCACCGTCCGCGTGGAAGGCGATGATGCAAAAAAGGTTCTTGACCTGGTTGAAGCCCTTGATGACCATGATGATGTGCAGAACGTGCACGCGAACTTTGATATCTCGGACGAACTCCTGGCGGAGATGGAATAAAACTTCGTCTTTAACCATTGTCTAATACTGGATTAAATCCAATGCGGGTTATAGGCATCGATCCCGGCACCAGGGATGTGGGGTACGCCATTGTAGAGGGGCAGGGCAGCCGCCTGACGCTTTGTGAATCCGGCACCATCTCTTGTAACGGCAAGGATAAGCTGGCGAACCGCTTGGTGCAAATCCACCGGGAACTGCTGGTAGTGATGCGGAAATGGCAGCCGGAAGCGGCGGCAGTGGAAAACGTCTTCACCGGCAAGAATCCCTTGACCGCGATCAAAATCGGCGAAGGCCGAGGAGTCGCACTCCTCTCGGCGGCC
>JAFGNG010000132.1 GCA_016927125.1 Planctomycetota bacterium
GGATACATATCCAACTTAGGAGATAAAGAGTTATGATTTCTAAACGTGAATGCTTCTGTGCCGAACAGCAGGTTACCGTCGAAGCGATTGTAGAAGAAAAAAAGAAAACCGGCGAACTCACCTATAAGTTTTTACGATGCGGCCATTCCTCGAAGTGCTGCAAGAGCACCTTCTGCCGGTTTGTTAATCCCTTGACCACGCGCAACCCACTTGAAATCGGTCGCATCTCCGCAGCGGGATAACCCTGAGGTTTAAGAAAACAAAATCAAAGGCCTGCCAATGATGGCAGGCCTTTGTGGTTTTTGATTAGCTGGAGAAGCAAAATTCAAAGGCTTGGAATTATAATAAGCTTTTACCGACATCAACCGCGGAAGCCGCGTCCGGGGCATATCCGTCAGCGCCAATCTCATCGCAGTACGCCTGGGTAACAGGCGCGCCGCCGATAATGATCTTGACCTCGGCGCCGGAGGCCTTGACCGCATCGACAACCTCTTTGATTGCCGGCATGGTGGTGGTCAGGAGGGCTGAGCAGCCCAGGATGTCGGCATCGTGTTCTTTCACCAACTCAAGAAACTTTTCGGCCGGGACATCAATACCCGCGTCAATAACCTTGAAACCGCCGCCCTTGAACATCATGCAGACCAGGTTCTTGCCAATGTCATGCAGATCGCCCTTGACAGTGCCGACCACGATGGTGCCAATGGGGTCCACCCCGGCGCTGGCGAGCTGCGGTTCTAGGATCTTCATGCCGGCATTCATGGCGCGCGCTGCAATCAAGACCTCGGGCACGTAAACCTCATTATTTTTGAATTTTCCGCCGATGATCGCCATACCCGCGAGCAGGCCTTCATCCAGAATTTGTTTGGGGCTCAGGTTTTCCGCCAAGGCGGCTTCGACCTTCTCAGCTACTTCCTTGGCTTTGCCTTGTTGCAGCAGTTGGGACATTTCATCCAAAACCGGCATTGTGATTCTCCTTTAGGTGAGCTTTTAACCAAAAGTCGTAAGGAATTTTTATCCTGGGGTAATTTAGTTGGCAGTTTCCTCTTCGGAAGCTTCTTCCACCGCCGCTTTCTCTTCCGGAACGGCAGTTCCGGCTTTTTCAGGCTCCGGGGTGGCGTCGAGCTCCGGCACCGCCTCGCTGCTGGTTTCAATTGGGGCGGCTTCCAGGGTTGTCATCGGGTTTTCGAGGGCAAGGAGGCGCAGGTTGGCCGTCATTAGGGCCAGCCTCGGCCAGTAGTTATTAGCGGCAAGTTCTTTGATCCTGAGATAGGAGATCCTGGCTTCATTCAAGCGCCCCTCCAGCTCGTAGCAGCGGGCGTTACCAAGCAGCGCTTCCGGCTGCAGGTAAGGCTTGCCATCCGCAATAACCTGCTCGTATTCCGCGCGCGCCTCACTATATTTTTTATCATATTCCAACAAGCGGGCGTATTCCAATCTGATTTGCGGTGCAAAGTAATTATCCGCATGTTCCTGCAGGAATTTTTCGGCCGCCGCTTTTGCAGGCGCGATTTCACCAGCATCAAACCGGCCGCGAAGAATTTCTATATTGGCATAGAAGGTGGCGTTGGTACCCTGGTTCTCCTGGATAACCTTCTCCAGCGCCGCGGGCAGGTTGGCGGTTTCGGTCTGCAGCTCCGTCTGCGCGATTGCCTTCCAGGTTTGTTGTTCCGCCATCTCCTGGGCATGCTTCATGTAGGTGTAGATCCCGATAACCACTACCAGGGCCATAACCGCCATCAGCAGTTTCGGCCAAAGTTCCAGCATCTTCTTCTGGCGTTTGACCAGGATCGCGGTTAAGCGCGCTTGTTCTTTTTCATGATCAAATGAATTCTCTGCCATGGTCTTTAAGGTCCCTTCAGGTAAGCAAACAGGTTATCGGTTCAGGCAATTTTGCCGGTTGAACAAGTTCTCAATCAAGGTCAATAAGTGATTAGCCAGTACTCAGTTACCAGCTACATGGAACCGAAAGTTATCCGACAAAGCTTAAAGGGTCAAGGAATTTCTTGAGGATCTCATAAAAAGGGGGATTTTTCCAACAATAATACCTCAGGCGGCCTGGCAGAAACCGTCTGATAAGTTAATTGGATTCAGTATCTAAAGACTGCTGAAGAGGGAAAGCCGGGTCAATTAATTGACAGCGGCAGCTTAAGGCTCGGTAACAGTTACGGAGAGCGTCTTTTTTCCCCACTGCCGGGCCTGCCAGTGGTATTGGAAGCGAATATCGATCTGCACCAGGCCGTCCTGATCCCAACTGCGGCGCATGGCATAGCCGGTGTCATCCGCCTTGGCTTTGCCATAACCGGGAACTTGGATGGTGCTGCCGTAAGGGATAGCGCTGGGGTCAACCGCAATCCCCGGGCGCCAGGCATTGGTGCCGGTCGAGGTACGGCCGTTGGCAAAAACGCCGCAGCAACGGGCGCAGGGGCAGTACGCAGTCACCAGCGCTTCTATGGTACGGGTCTTCTTAACAGGCTCGGGTTGTAATATCGGGGTTGCAATCCTGGCGATTGGTTCGGGCGCCTGAATCTCAATCGGACTGGTAATCTTGGCAAGCTCTGCTTCCACGGGGAATGGTTCCAAATGTGCAGGAGATTTTTCCGGCTGGCGCGTAGCAATCGACATCAGGGCGGGGGTCTCTGCCTCCGGCTTTTCCCAGGCAGCTTCACCGCTAACCGGATGGCTGGCATCAATAATAAGAATCGCGCAAAAGACACAGAGCGCGATCATGGCGTAAAAGGTAGTGTTAACACTCTTGGATTTTATCATATAAAGTCTTTGTTTTCTTCTCGCCAACATGCTATTAATACTTCCTGACCTGGCGGAAATCCTGGCCGGGCAAGAATCACATTAAGGATAATATAGCCTACTAATCGGGGTTTGGTATGAATAAATGGAGCCTTCCGATAAAAGTTGAAAAGGGTATTGCCCAGGTGTAACCAACATTATCGGATATAGTTAAGTCAGGAGTAATCCAGAGGGGTTTAACAAAGTCCTTGACGTGCTGTAACCCTAGGATATAATAGCTGTTGTGGCAATCTGTCGACAACATGGGGATATAAATTATTATTCCGATAAATTAAGGTGCCGGCAGTTTGAGGAAAATGAAAGGTGATGATTATGCCTAAATCAAGCATTGAAATATACGATACCACCCTCCGCGACGGCACCCAGGGCGAGGGGGTCTCCATTTCCATAGCCGGCAAGCTCAATATCGCGCGCAAGCTCGATGAGTTCGGGATCCACTATATTGAGGGCGGTTGGCCCGGCAGCAACCCCAAGGATATGGAATTCTTCGCAGAAGCCACCAAGCTGAAGCTTTCCCACGGCCGGATCGCTGCCTTTGGCAGCACTCGCCACGCGAAGAACACCCCCGGGGAGGACCCCAACCTGCAATGCCTGGTCCAGAGCAAGGCGCCGGTCATTACCATCTTCGGCAAGAGCTGGGACCTGCATGTCAACCAGGCCCTGCGTGTTGCCCTGCCGGTCAACCTGGAGATGATAGCCAGCAGCATCAAGTACCTGAAAAAGCGCTGCGAAACCGTCTTGTATGATGCCGAGCATTTCTATGACGGTTACAAGGCTAACCCTGAGTACGCGCTCAAGAGCCTCGAAGCCGCGGCGGAAGCCGGGGCGGAATGCCTGGTCCTTTGCGACACCAATGGCGGCAGCCTCCCCAGCGAGGTCAAGGAGATTACGGAAGTAGCGGTCAAGCTCTTTGGCAAGGGGATGATCGGGGCGCATTCGCATAATGACTCCGGCATGGCCGTGGCCAACGCCATCGCCGCGGTCGAGGCCGGGGCGACCCA
>JAFGNG010000133.1 GCA_016927125.1 Planctomycetota bacterium
AACGCGGAGTCATCCCGGGCTAATTTTAACGGCAGCACCAAATGTTCCCAGAAGATTCTTGACCAGCGGTTGCCGTGGGAAAGCCAACTGGTTTTCAACTCCAGATTCGGATGATTCGGCAAGCGGGAGGCATCAAATCCTCTCGGCAGATAGAGCGTGACTTTGAGTGCGGGCGCGGTTTCCAGCAAGCCATTCAGCATCCCGAGAGCAGCACGTTGCACGCCAGTGAAGGGAGGGGTAATGGCATGGAAATTAAATGCGATATGCATAGGAACGGCCCCGGATGCTCAGAATTGGAGCCGCTTTTCCGGCCGTGGGATTCTGGCACCATTAACTGGTTTCGAAAAAAGCGCTGGCATTCTTCATCTCGGCTAACGTATGATCCATGACCAAGCCAACCTCATCCCAGGTAAGCGCGAGCTTACGCCAGGCGTCAGGATTGATCTTGGGGATCTTGTGGTCGCCGCCATTGCCGCAACAGACGCTCCGGGCAAGAATATCCGCCAGGTGGATGGCAGCGGAAAGCTTGTTGTCCGCTTCCGGGCTCTGGGGTTGATGGTGATATTTTACCAGTTCTACAATGGTATTAGGCAGCCGCCAGTAATCCAGCAAACCCGCTCCAAGTTCGGCGTGATTGTAAGCGAGACACCCCGCCTCCGCCTCGAGAAAAAGGCAGTCTTCCGCGGCGACCTGTTGCATTACCCGCTCCATGTCCTCCTGGAGGTATTCGCACATGACCACCTTGCCGATATCATGCAAGAGGCCGGCCATAAACATATCATCGCGGGTGCGTTGCGGGACCCGTAGCAATCCGGCGACGTGGTTGGCGGCTACGGCCGTTCCCAGGGAATGAACCCAAAAACCCTGATTGTCAAAGGACTGCCAACCCTTGGCAAAAGCGCTAAAAACAAAGGAGGACAAAGCCAGGTTGCGGATGCTATGAAACCCCAGGATTACCACCGCCTGCGTGATGGAATTAATCCTGCGGGGAAACCCGTAGAAGCTGGAATTGACAATTTTGAGAATCCTGCTGGAAAGGGAAAGGTCCTTGGAAAGGGTATAGTTAATATCAGCGGCGGAGGTGGTTTCGGAATTAACTAACTCGGTGATCTTGGCCACTACCACCGGCAGGGTAGGCAGTTCTTCAATCGCGCTCACCATTTGCTGGATATCAGCCATCACTCTTGCCCTCCGGGGCGATGGAGATCTGCCCCACTCGGTTCATGGCCAGGGAGAAGAGCTTGTCCATGAGCTTGTCCCCGCGCACCTTGGCGAAGACCAGCCGCAGTTGTTCCTGCGCCAGGCGGATAACGACCGAGCTGCTGCTTTGCTCCACCTGGGCAAGCTCCGCGTTAATTTCGACCAGTTCTTCACCCGGCTCCTTGATCAACAGCGATTCAACCTCCCGCTTCTGCAGCAGCTCAAGATGTTTAGCGGTCAGCCTGGTGCCGCCGGCCAGCAACACATGCCCGTCGTTGGTCATGATATCATGGGCCGAGACCATGCCTTCGGTAATTTCATTAAGCTGAAGGAGTTTCGCCATATGCTCTTCTCCAGACGGCAACCCCCAGGAGCCCTAAACAACCTGTTCGCGGGAGCCGGTGTGGAATTATCTGAATGGGCGCACCGAGTATATCTTTTTAACTCCGCCCTGTAAAGCACGGGACAGATAAAAAGTTTTTACCCGGGGCGAACTAGCCGAATTACCCGCCGCTATTCCTCCGACTCGTCCGCGTTTTCCTTAGCTTCGCGGGGCCTGGGTAACAAGCGGATCAGCTTGATGGAGTTCTGGTATTTAACTACGAACAAAATCGGCTCGTCCAGGCTGAAGCGTTTGGCAGCCTGGCTGTACGCATTGATATCGGGGATATTCATACCGTTGATCGAGACGATGATCATCCCGGGAACCAGGCCGATCCGTCTGCCTTTCCCTCCTTGCTTGACGGAGTAAATCAACGCCCCCTCGGTGCTTTCGCTGCCAAAGATGTCAGCCAAAGGGCGGGTAAGGTTGATCAGTGAAAATCCGAAGATGGTATCTTCGGCAATCACTTCCCCCGGTTCGGGTTTGAAGCGGAGCTGTTGTTCCTGCCCGTCCCGCAAAATGACCAGGGTGATTTCCTTATTAATGTCGGCGCAAGCGATCAAGCCGCGCAGGTGAACCTTGTTCCGGATTTCCGTATCGCCGCAAGCCAGGATGATGTCCCCGGTGCGCAATTTGGCCCTTTCCGCAGAGCTGTTCCGTTTGACAAACTGAACCTGCGCTCCATAAATCCGGTCAAGGTTGGCCGCTTCGGCAATGCCGGCGTCGACATCCAGCAACCCCACGCCGTCGAGATACGCCCGCTGCGGGGCATAGCCTTGTTTCATGTATTTGAGCACATTCTTGGCGAAGTTGATGGGGGTGGCGAAGGAGAGGCCTTTGTATTGATGCACGATTTTGTGCTTGATCGCCATCGCCATGTTGTTATGGGTAATGCCGATCACCTCCCCGTCCAGGTTCAAAAGCGGCCCCCCGGAGCTGCCGGAATAAATTACGGCATCGGTTTGGATAAAGTTCTGGTATCCCACGTAGGGGTTATCCTCGCCGCTGGAAAAATCCCTTCCGGTCGCGGAAATAATACCCGCGGTAACGGTTTGCTGAAGCCCGAAGGGGCTGCCGATAGCCAGCACCCAATCGCCGACCTCGGCGGTCTCGGAGTCTCCTAATTCCACGGTTGGCAAATTCCGGGCATCAATGCGCAGAACCGCGAGATCCGAAATAGTATCAAAAGAAATCAATTGCGCTTCGAATTCCCGGCGATCCTCAAGAAAAACCTGGATTTCTTCCGCAAAGAGCACGACGTGATAGCTGGTCAGGATAAAACCATTGGGATCAAAAATCACTCCGCTGCCGATGCTGGTGGTTTTGGAATTGTCATCCCCACTTTCCGGGGATTCACTCCGGATTGCTCCCAAGGGCTGTTGGGGCAAGACGCAGCGGAGATGAACCACCGCCGGGCGAACCTTTCTAGCTACCGCCCGAAAAGTCTGGGAGATCTGGCGGAGGCCCTGTAACTCTTCTTTTTCCGCCGGGCTGAATCCCCGTTCTATCGACTCAGCGCAGGGGGCCGAAAAAGCTATCCAAATACTGAAAAGCACGGGGATGAGCAGACGCATGGCTATACTCCATTCATAGGCTCAATGAAAAGTTTATCTTCCAATCAGGTTTCGAATCAATAAATTCCTGTCTCTTAACCGGAGCACGACCCGCAATCCAGACCCGCGAGGGCAGGTGGAGAAGGATTTTTTTACAGGTTCTCTTCATACAAGTGGCACAAATTTTCTACCATTACACGCCAGTCAAAGTTTTTCCGGCATAATATACAGCCGGCCGCGGCCAGGCTTCGGGCTTTCCGGGGATTGGCTATGATCTCCTCAATCGCCGCTCTCAGGGCGGCGACATCTTGCGGCGGGATCAGATAACCGGTTTGATGAGGGATAATCACCTCGCTGGCGCCGTCGACATCGAAGGAAA
>JAFGNG010000134.1 GCA_016927125.1 Planctomycetota bacterium
CCGCGAGATCCGCGACGTCTTCCTGGCCATCTCCCGGGGGCACGCCGATTACGGTGTGGTGCCGATTGAGAATTCCACCGAGGGCAGCGTCACCCAGACCTGCGATATGTTCATGGAGAGCGAGCTCAACATCTGTAGCGAAATCTTCGAGGAGATCCACCAGAACCTGCTGGCGCGCTGTTCCCTGGGTGAAGTTAAGAAGATTATCAGCCATCCCCAGGCACTGGCACAATGCCGCAACTGGCTGGCTGCGAATGCTGCCACCCTGGAGGTCGTCGAAACCTCCAGCACTACCAAGGCGGCGCAGATTGCCTCGGAGGAAAAAGGTACTGCCGCGATTGCGAGCGAAGCCGCCGCCGCGACCTATGATCTCCATATCCTTGAGGAATCCATCGAGGATTGCCCCAATAACCTCACCCGCTTCGTGGTGCTGGGGCATGGCTACGGCAAGCCCACCGGCCGCGACCGCACCAGCATCATGTTCAGCCTGCAGCATAAGGCTGGCAGCCTGGCTGAAACCATGCTGGCCTTCCGGGGAACCGGGGTAAACCTGACCCGGATCGAGAGCCGTCCCTGCAAGACCCGGGCGTGGGAATACACCTTCTTCGTTGATATGGAAGGCCACGCGGAGGAACCCCCGGTCTCCGATACCCTGGAAGCGTTGCAAGAGATCACCCATAACCTGGTTGTGCTGGGCAGCTATCCCCGCGCTGAACGGGTGCGCCCGGTCAAGCCGCAAGCGGAACTGGCGGAGTAAGGGAATTTTTACGGAATAGAGAACCCCCATGATTATTGTCATGCGCGCACACGCGCCGGAAGAGCAAATTCAGAATGTCATCAAGCACGTGGAGGATGCCGGCTTCGAGGTGCATCTCTCCCGCGGGGTGGAGCGCACCATTATCGGCGTGAAGGGGGTCAGCCATGATGCCTTGACCCAGCCCTTTGAAAGCCTCAAGGGAGTGGACGAGGTTATCCGCGTGCTCAAGCCCTACAAGCTGGCCTCTCGCGAATTCCATCCCGACAACACCCAGGTCAAGGTCAAGGATGTGATTTTTGGAGGCAATACGCTTGTCATCGGCGCCGGGCCCTGCTCGATTGAAGGCGAAGACATGTACCGGGATATTTCCCAGGCGGTCAAAGCCAGCGGCGCAACCCTCTTGCGCGGGGGTGCCTTCAAGCCCCGCAGCAGCCCCTACAGCTTCCAGGGCATGGGCGAGGAAGGGCTGAAGATCATGCGCGCGGTGGGGAATGAAACCGGGCTGCCGATCCAGACCGAGGCTACCAACCCGCGCTCCCTGCAACTGGTTGCCAAGTACGCCGACATTATTCAAATCGGCGCGCGCAACATGCAGAATTACGATCTTCTCAAGGAAGCCGGGCAGACCGGCATGCCGATCCTGCTCAAGCGTGGCATGGCGGCGAGTACCAAGGATCTGCTGCTCTCGGCGGAATACATCATGTCAGAGGGCAATGACCAGGTGATTCTCTGCGAGCGCGGGATCCGGACCTTTGAAACCGCCACGCGCAACACGCTGGACATTTCGGCAATCCCGGTTCTCAAGGAGAATACCCACCTGCCCGTCATGGTGGATCCCTCCCATGCTTCGGGACACATGCAGTATATCCAGGCCCTCTCCCTCGCCGCAATTGCGGGCGGGTGCGACGGCCTGCTGATCGAAGTGCATAACAACCCGGAAATTGCCAAGAGCGACGGCGAGCAATCCCTCCTGCCAGAACAATTCGCAGACTTGATGGAACAAGCCAAGAAGGTGGCGGCGGCTATCGGCAGGGACATCTGAGCGCGGGTGGCAAATTTAAACTTACAACCAGGTAAGCAGGACTGATTTCAAAAGCTGAATAGGAGAAGACACATGCGCAAGCCATTTATCGCTGGCAACTGGAAGTTGAACAAGACCGCGGACGAAGCAGAGGAATTTATCAAATCCTTCCTGCCCCTGGTCCAGGGGGTGAAGGATGTCGAGATCGGCATTGCCCCGCAATACCTTGCCATCCCCGCGCTGGTTGCCGCCAGCCGCGGCTCCAATGTCGGGATCGGCTCGCAGGATAATTACTGGGAAGCTTCCGGCGCCTTCACCGGCGAAGTCTCTGCGGAAATGATCAAGTCCGCGGGCTGTATCTATGCCATTATCGGCCACTCTGAACGCCGCCAGTTCTTTGGCGAAACCAATGCCACCGTCAACCAGAAGCTCAAGGCTGCTCTCGCGGCAGGCTTGCACCCCATTGTCTGCATCGGCGAATCGCTGGCAGAGCGCGAGAGCGGGATTACGGAAAAGGTCTGCGAAGATCATCTGCGCGGCGGGTTGGCAGGCCTGGAATCCGCCCAGATGCAAACCATTACCATCGCCTACGAACCGGTCTGGGCTATCGGCACCGGCAAGACCGCGACCCCGGAACAGGCGCAGGAGGTGCATGCCTTCTGCCGTAACCTTCTCGAAGATATGTTCAGCGCCGAGGTAGCTGCGGCAACCCGGATCCAGTACGGCGGCAGCGTCAAGCCAGATAACGTCAAGGATCTCATGGCCCAGACTGATATCGACGGGGCCTTGGTTGGCGGCGCCAGCCTCAAGCCGGACTCTTTCGCGGCGCTGGTTAACTTCAATAAATAAAGGAAGTTAGTATAGGTTCTCCAGATGAAAAATCCCCCCCTGGTCAATTTGGGGCTTGCGGCGGGGGCCGGATAATGATAACTTATAGGCTGATATAGCTTTATTGAACCACGGGACAGTCATTTTATTTAGAAAAAAGAGAGATTAAACGTGAGTATGATTCTTGGGATTCTTTTTGGTTTTTGCGCCTTGTGCATTATTGCTTTAATTCTCCTGCAGGAGAGCAAGGGCGGCGGGATTGCCGCCATGGGCGTGCCGGGGATGGACAACATTATTGGCGCGCGCAACCCCTTGCGTCGCCTGACCATTTATTTTGGCATCGCTTTCCTCTTGTTAATGCTCGGGATCAATATGTCCCTGAGCCGCAAACAAGCCGTGATCAAGCAGGATGATGTCCTGGAAGTCAAACCGGTTGCGGAAGCCCCGGCGGTAGATGAAGCTGCTGTCGGCGTGGAAGAAGCTCCGGAAGCGGCAGAGGGACTTGTGGAAGACACCCCGGAAGCCACCACCAGGGAAACCACTGCCTCCGAACCTGTCGCCACCGAGTAAATTCCTCTTAAGGGAGAATCCATGTCTGCAAAATCGGATGTCTTTGTCCGCGTTGCATGCAAATGCCCGATCTGCAAACGGGAGAGCACCCACCGTTACCTCAAGAGCAAGATGTTCCAGCCGGTGACCACGGAAGACGATCATTTCGTCCGCAAATACCGCTGGGAACTGGAGCAGTTTAAAAAACTGCGCCCGGAGCATCTGCATGTCTGGCATTGCCCGCACTGCCACTTCTGCGATGAGAAAGAAGTCTTCCGCGGCGAGGATAACTGCGGCGGCAAGTTGGACATGATCCGCGACAAGCTCCTGGTGGAATTCCGCCGGCCCGAAAGCCCGTTGGTCAGGCTGGGGGAATCTATTGATCTGCAGGCCGAGATGGTCTCCTGGTCATCCGCGCTGGCGGCGCACCTGGTGGCGATCTTTATCCAGAACCAGCTTTCTCCCAATATGCGCCTCAAGGGGAAGCTCGCGCGCCTCTACCTCCGCTCGGCCTGGCTCTTCCGGGAAAAGAAATACCCCGATATCGTCGGCGGTCGGGCGCCGGAGGACCCGGACTTTATCCAGATCTTCAACGATCTCAAGGAAGAAGCAACCGAGATCCCCTTCGATGAAGAAAGTGCGATGAAAAGCGCGATCGAATATTTCAAACTGGAACTCGAGACTGTCGGCCGCACGGATAACATCCGGCAGGAAGTCAGCCTGATGTTCCTGCTGGTATCGCTCTACCGCCGCCTCGGCGACAAGCGGATGTCCTATGATTACGTCCGCATGATCTTCCAGCAAGGCACCAAGCGCCGCAACGCTACCCAGAAGGCGCTGGAAGGGGCCATCCGGCGGGATAATGTCACCGGCTCGCAGATTGAGCATATCAAGAGCCTGCTGAAATGGCTCAACAATACGGTTGAGCGCTCCAGCGACACCGCCGAGGAGCTCTCCGAGGAAATCTTCAAGGAAGAATATCCCCGCGCGCGCAAGTGGGTCATGGAGATGGAGAACCCCACGCCGGAAACCATCCTGACCACGCTGCGGGGGCAGCATTTCTTTGAAGGCACCTGCCGGCGGGTGGCGAATATCTTCAAGAAAAACCTGCTCGACACCGATCCCGATAAGCTTGAGGAAGCCGTCGCGGCCGCCAACAAGGCTGCCGAAGAGGAAAAAGCCAAGGGCTTTTTCAGCAAAGTCGTTTCCATGATCAAGGGGGATGAGGAGAAATGACCTCGCCCCTCAGGAGCATGACCGGGTTTGGCTCCGCTACCCTTGAGCGCGCCCCGACGCGCGCGCATATCGATATCCGCACCGTCAACCACCGGGGCTTGCGCATCAACCTCCGCGGCCAAGCTAATCTCGGCGTCTTGGAGAAAGAGCTGCGCGACGCGGTCAAGGAAGTAATCCACCGCGGCAATGTCGATGTTACCATCGAAATCATCCAGACCCAGCCGGATGCCGCCGCCATCATCAACCGCGAGGTGGCCGCCAGCGCGGTCGCGGCGCTGCGCGACCTGGCGAAGCAGCACGGCCTGGCAAACGAAATCCGCCCCGCTGATATCCTCCAGGTTCCCGGGGTCCTGGCCGACCAGTCGCATAACGGGATTGCCGAGGAAGAATGGCCGGTGGTCATCGACGCCCTCAAGCAGGCGCTCGCGCAGGTGCTCGTCATGCGCGAAGCCGAAGGCGAGGCCACCGCCAGGATCTTTGCCGAACATATCACTGCGGTGGAAACCTTCGCCCAGGAAGTGGCACGGCGAGCGCCCGAATTGTCAGCGCAATTTCGCAC
>JAFGNG010000135.1 GCA_016927125.1 Planctomycetota bacterium
CCCTTTGTCCGCAATGAATTACGTGAAAAAATTCTGAAAATAGCTGATGAGATGGGCTATAACCCCAAACAATCAGCAAGAACTGATACCTTGGCGATTATTGTCGGCGATCTTGGAACCAGGGATTACATGCGGTATGAAGCACTGGTGGTCAACGAACTCTGTCACGAATTGGTTCAGCAAGGAATTTACTTTCAAATAATTTCCATCTCCGAGTTGGCTTATTTACATGCTAATTTCATAGATTCCTGCATTGCCGTACTCTCCAGTGATGAAAACATTGCTAAACTCAGGAAAATCCGGAAACTCCCGCTGATCGGCATCAATATCCTTGATGAAGCAACGCATGCAGTCTACTCTGACGACCATAAGGGCGGCTTGCTGGCCACTGAGTACCTTTTAACCCATGGACACCGCAGAATTGGCTGCCTGCTCTCACCCGGTCCTGCCAGCATATCTGCGAAAATGCGGAGCGAAGGTTATCGAAGCGCCTTGGAGAACTTTGGCGTGCCATATGATGCTGAATTAATCCAAAGAAGCTTTCTGAAAGATGTTTCAGAAAATATCCAGTATTTAATCGATCGCGGGGTTACAGCCATCTTTGCCGGTAATGAGCACTTGGCAGTTTCTGTAATGAGCAATCTCCAGTACTCCGGGATTCGCATTCCGGATGATATTTCCGTGGTCGGTTATGAAAATAGCGCGATTTCATCCTATCTCTACCCCGCCCAGACCAATGTTGCGCAGGATTTCACCCAGATGGCAAAAATCGCGATTGAGCAGCTCCAACATACGATCAAGCGTTATAATACCCCCCTGCTAAGAATCTGCGTCTCCCCGTACCTGATTGAAAGGGAGTCCGTAAGAACCATCTAAATCAAGATTAGGCAACTCCCGATAATTGATTGAAAAGCTGTTTATTTTGAAAAATAAGCAGCTTTTTTTATATTATATTGAACAAATTTTTGACTTTCCTCTGCGAAACAGCTAAATTACTGCAGCCATCTCTGTAACCAGGGATGGTTTGTTAAAGGTTTAAGCTTACACTGCTCTTTTTCTGTAAATTTTGTAAGTAAATACTTAAATTACTCTGTAAAGTTTTCAGCCAGAAACAAAGGGGAAAGTAGATGGCTAATAATGTAAAAGGCATTATTGATAAGGCCTTGCAAGAAGTTAATACTATTGATGTGCACTGCCACTTGAATCCCGCCAAGCCTGGCGCGGATAACATTGCTGATATCCTGCTTTACCACCATATGAGAATTGAGCTGGTTTCATCCACCCTGGGGCGGACCGTTGGTTCCAGCCGCGATCTGCATTTGCATCTCCTCGGCACCGAGGAAACCCCACCGCTTGAGCGGGTTTACAGAGGTATTGACTTAATTAAAAATGTTCCCAATACCACACTTGCGCTCTTTGTGCGCTGGATTATGAAGGATCTCTATGGAATTGAAGAAGAGATCAGCCGACAGAATGTTGAGAAGATAGCCACAATTGTTGAAGACAAGGGCAAGGATTTCAATTGGCAGGAAAAGATTCTGGATGAATACTGCGGGCTTGATTATGCCATCTCCGCGGAATTTCCCGGCAGGCCTGCTTACTCACCCCGGATCATGCACGGGCTGGCCGGGTTTCCATGCAACCTGGTTGATGGCAAGGATACTGATCCTGCCAACGGCTTCGCTAAACTTGAAAAGCGTCTTGGCGCCAACATCAACAATGCGCAGGATTACCGCGACGGATTAATGAAAC
Organism: Planctomycetota bacterium; assembly: GCA_016927125.1. Lineage (GTDB taxonomy): Bacteria > Planctomycetota > SZUA-567 > SZUA-567 > JAFGNG01 > JAFGNG01. Next base: position 1,753 of record JAFGNG010000135.1, read on the forward strand.
ATGTCAGTAATATTTCCAGCGACAAGTTTTCTTATTTCGGCGCCCGGGTGCTCCCCTATATGACTCTCCTGCACAGCACGGATGAAGAGATTACCAGTACCATTAAGAAGATCAAGGATGGCAAGCCTGTCAGCAATGACGAACTTGGCGGCTTCTGTTATGCCGGGATGAAGCATATCCTGGATGGCATGGGTAAAACCGGTCCGCGGGTGATTCAGGTAGTAGTCGGCTCCGAGGTGTTCCTTCCGCATCGTGCCATGTCCCACTGGAGTAGCGAGTTCGCCATTGCCCTGGCTCACATCGCCAATGTGTACGAGGAGTTTCACTTCGACCTCTCCACCGCTTCCGAGCACTACATCCAGGATTTTGCCATTATGGCCAAGCATATTCCCAATGTCAGCGTGGCCGGGTATTGGTGGCATACCTTATATCCCTACTATATCCGCAAGACGATTGAAACCCGCCTGGATATGGTGCCGTTGAACAAGATTATCGGCTTCTTCTCGGATGCTTACCATTGCGAGTGGATCTACCCGAAACTGAGGATGGTAAAAGAGGTAATGGGTGAAGTTCTGCTGGAAAGAGTGGCGCGCGGCTGGTATACCGTGGATCTGGCTCTTGACATTATTCAAAAGGTCTTTTATGACAATCCCAAGGCGATTTACCGGATCAAGTAAAAGGCGTAATATTTTAATTCCAGATGGCTTGAAATGGGAGAAAATAACATGGGTTCTTTCCTTGCAGGCATTGCCGAGGTGGTTATAACCCCTCCGGTGGGCGTGGATATGGCGGGCTATTTCGACCGCAAGGATCCCGCCCAGGGCGTACACGACGATCTCAAGGCGATTGCCGTAGTGTTAGATGATCGCAGGCAGAAGTGTGCAATCTGTGCGGTTGACCTCTTGGCGGTAAAACCGATGATCGTCGAGTCGGTGCGTAAGCGCATCGCCTACCTGATCAGTATTCCGCCCGAGTGCGTGATGATCGCCGCCACCCATACCCATTCCGGCCCGAAATTAAACTGCGATAACCGCCTCAACCAGGCTTGGCTCCGGGAAGTAGAAGACAAGATTGTCTGGGCCATCCAGCAGGCTGATGTGATTCGCAAAGAGGTCCGCGTAGGAGTCGCTTGCGGGACCGCTGATGGTATTGGCGGCAACCGGCGCGATCCCGGCAAGGGACCGGTCGACCGCAGTGTGCAGGTCATGCGTATTGATGAGGCTGAAACTGGCAAAGTTATGGGGGTGATTGTCGGCCATGCCTGCCACGGGACGACCCTTGGCATCGATAACCTGCAAATCTCCGCAGATTACCCCGGGCAAGTCCGCAACTATATTACGGCTAACCATCCTGACAAACCGCTGGCAATGTTCTTAAACGGCGCCTGTGGTGATGTTAACCCAGGAGGTTACTCCGCCGAAGACGCGGCCATGGGCAAACCTATCCCTAACCGTACCTTCAAGCGCGCGGCAGAGATTGGCAAACTCATCGGCACCGAAGCACTGCAGGTGCTCGACAGCATTACCACTGAGGATGAGAACCATGTCCAGGGTGGCAAGAGGGCAGTCTTCCTTCCCATGCGAAAGTTAAAGCTCCCGGCGGACGCGGACCAGGAAGTCGAAGAAGCCCGCTTCAAGCTCGAAGCCGCGGAGAAATCCGGCGCTTCGGAAAAAGAGATTGAGCGCATCTGGTTCGAAGGCTTTTACGCCCGTGTTCATGCCTGGCATTCCAAGCTGCATTTCAATGACCCCTGCAGGGAAGTGGCTACCGAGGTGCAAGGTATCGCGGTCAACGACGCGGTCTTTGTCGCCTTTCCGGGTGAGGTCTTTACTGAAATCGGATACGATCTCAAAGAAGCGTCTCCCTTCCCCCATACCTTTGTCGTGGCTTATGCCAATAATGATGTCGGTTACTTCCCCACCCTGGACGCGTTGCATAGCGGTGATGGCTATGAGGTTAAAACCTCGCTCTTCGGGGATGTCGCAATCAAGCGGATTACTGAGAGCGCAGAGATGATTACCCAAGATCTCTACAAGGAATTGGATGAATATATAGAATCCTCCCGCCTGCCGGTCAAATCGGCTCTGTTCTGTATTCCTGATCACCGGATTCCACCGACTGAAATTACCCAGGCAAAATTCCCGGCGATCGATTTCCACCTCCATTACTGGTTGTCCAACTGGCACCCGGTGGAAGAGGCGATCAACGATATGGATAAGGCCAATGTCCGCATCTGCGGGAACATGATTGGCGACCGGTTCTATCAGGCGAAGCTTGAGCCAATTCTCGAACATTTTAAAGGTTATGAAGATCGTTTCTTCTTCTATACCGGGGTGGACTTTGGTCGTATTGACGACCCTGACTGGCCTGAATACGTGAATCAGAAACTGGAGCATGACATTGCTCTCGGCGCCAAGGGCATTAAGATCTACAAGGAACTGGGACTGCGCTATATCGACAGCTCCGGCAACCTGATCAACGCGGATGATGACCGGCTTAATCCCCTCTGGGAAGCAGCGGCAAGACTGGCACTACCGGTGCTGTATCACCACGCCGACCCCCTGCCCACCTTTATGCCGATTGACCCCAGCAATGAACGGTATGATTCCCTTAAGGGCGGCAATAACAGATGGTATTGGGGCAAGCCCGGCGGCTTCCCGACCTATGAGGAGATCATGGCCTGCATGTACAACCTGGCTGGGAAAAATCCCCAGACTACCTTTATCTTTCCGCATTGCGCTTCCATGACCGGTGACCTGCTAAGGTGCTCGGCATTACTGGATAAATATTCAAACGTTTATGTTGATCTCTCGGCCCGCCTCGATCTGCTCGGTCGCCAGCCCAACATGGCTCGTAAATTCATCACCAAGCACAGCGACCGGATACTTTGGGGAACCGACCAGATGTGGCCTGACCGATATGGTTGTTATTCCGCATGGTTCCGCTTCCTGGAGACCGAGGATGATTATTTCAGTTATAATTCTTATGGCCGTCCAACCAAATGGCGGATCTATGGCATCAATCTTCCAGATAAGGTTTTAAAGAAGATCTATAGTGAAAACGCGGTTAAACTTTTAAAAATTAAGCTTTAATTGCATCTTTTGAGGTTTTGTAGCGGTTTTGTTAGCAGACAAGAATTTTTGAAAGAGAGAATTGCAATGAAGACTAAAGAACAAACCATTGATCATTTACTTGGAGCCTTGTCGATTGAAGAAAAGGCCGGCCAGTTGATGGTCCTTGGCCTTACCGGCGCTTATGCCCCGCCGGAGCTGGATGATTTTATTGACAAGTACAATATCGGCGGCTTGCGCACCTCACCAACGCACGGGCGGATTTTTAACCGGTATCTTCCTCCAGGTTCTCCTGGAATCAAGAATGTGGTGCGTGAACCCATGCTGGGAGAAAAAATCTGGGACCGTTCCGTGCCGCCGCATTACATGCCGGCTTCCCAGTACGCCAAACTCCTCAACCGCTTGCGCAAGCGCGCCTTGGACCGCAAGCATGGCATTCCGCTGCATTGCGTGATTGACTGCGAGTTTGGTGGCGGTTCCAACTATAACCCGCCCGGGCTGTTGAACCTGCCCTCCCCCATGGGATTGGGACACATTGGCGATCCTGACCTTGTCTACCGGGCCATGAAGACAATTGGCACCCAGCTCAAACGAATCGGTTTTGACATGATCCAGAGTCCGGTGGTGGATGTCAACACCAACCCCGACAACCCGGAGATCAGTACCCGCTCCTACAGCGCCGATCCACAGGTAGTAATCGATTGCGCCCGCGCGGCCCTTAAGGGCCTGCATGAAGCCGGAGTAATCTCCTGCGCCAAGCACTTCCCTGGCCGGGGGGCATCAGTTATGGACGCGCATTTTGGGATCTCTGATGATGAACTTAGTGAAGAAGAGATGCGCAGCATTCATCTGGCGCCTTACGCCACCCTCTGCAAGGAAGGCGTTATTCGGGCCATCATGCCAGCCCACGCGATATATGGCGCCTTGGATAAAAGTGGTGAGATTGCGACGGTTTCCAAGAAAATTATCACCGGCATCCTGCGCGAAGAACTTGGCTTCGACGGCTTGATCACCACCGACTCCATGACCATGGGCGGCTTGATGGCCAAGTACAGCGTAGGCGAAGCAGTAGTACGAGCAGTCGACGCCGGGGTGGATATCATGCTTCTGAAGGATGATAACCGCCTGCGCTATGAAGCGATTGACGGCATTGTCGAGGCAGTCCGCAAGGGCCAGCTCACTGAGGAGCGCCTCAACGAATCCATGCGTCGGATCTGGTCAACGAAATGGGACTACGGCCTCTTCAAAGACGGCGGCGTAGTTGATGAAAATGGCGTGGATGAATTCCTCTTCAAGCCTGAATTCCACAAGATTGGCAAAGAAGCCGCCTCCAAGGCTCTGCAGGTGATTCGTGATGATGAGAAGCTCCTGTCCTTGAAGAAGGATCAGAAGATCCTGATTGTTGATCGCATTACCGTCCCACAGGTCCATCAGAACGATTGGTATAACCATCCCGGGATGCTCTGGGAATTCATGGCTGAGCATAACAAGAACCTTGGCTATATTGATTATAACGCCGATACCACGGACAAGGCTCTTGAGTTGGTCAAAAAGATGGCGCCGCAGGTTGATATCATTGTGGCGGTCGGCTACTACAACCGCGGATTGCATGAAGACACCAGGCCTTTCCTGCGCGAACTCCGGAACTTCGGCAAGCCGGTGGTGTTGGTAACCAACAACCCCTTCCCGCTGATTATCCCGGATGAATACGGCACCGTGGTCTGCGCTTATGACCTGCTACATGACACCCTGAAGGCAGCAGCGGACTTTTTGTTTTTAGCAAAATAAATATTGATGGCAATTTTTGATTTTACATGGCCATGGATAAAAATAAGAGTAACGCATGAAGCTTCCTGGTTTCGTGGATCTGCAGGTTAACGGCTACGGCGGGGTCAACTTTGGTTTACCGGAGGTAACTCCGCGCGAGATCCTGGTAACTGCGGAGATCCTGCGCTCGCGCGGGACGGCCGGCATTCTGGCTACGATTGTCACCAACACCCGCGAAACCATCGAGCATGCGGTACTTGCGATTGTGCAAGCAATGAAAGAACAGGGCCCCGACGGTGCCATCCTCGGGATACATCTGGAAGGGCCCTTTTTATCTGCCGAGTACGGCTATCGCGGCGCCCATCCGGAAGAATGCATGATCCCCCCGGACGCGGGGTGGTTTAACAAGCTGCAAGCCCTTGCCGAAGGTCATATCCGGATCCTGACCATTGCCCCTGAAGTTGAGGGCACTGCGGAATTTATTAGAAAAATTGATCCTGAGGTAATTGTCTCTGCCGGGCATTCCGCTGCCCCGTACGCGCCGCTGCGGGAAGCGGTAGAAGCCGGTCTAAGTATGGTTACCCACTTCGGGAACGGCTGCCGGACTGAGATCAATCGCCATGACAATCCGCTGGTGAATCTCCTTGCTTGTCCGGAGTTGACTTTCGGCTTCATCCCTGATGGCCACCACCTGCCCGAGGCCTTCCTGCGCATGATTGCGGCCCGCATCCCGGTAGACAAGATGTTTGCAGTCAGCGATTCTATCCACTTTGCCGGGCTGGAGCCCGGGGTTTATCCCTCCAACGTCGGGGAAGCCCGCCTGATGGAATCCGGCAAGCTCTGTATGGAAGCGGATCATAACCTCCTCTTTGGCTCCAGCGCCACCCTGCTGGAATGCATGAACCATCTCGCCAGCCTGAGAATCTTTTCCGAAGATGAGCTTTTCCAGATTGGTTATGAAAATCCCCTGCGACTCTTAGGAATTGATCCTGAGGAGTTTTCGGCAAAACGCAAGCCCACGATCACCTATGTCCCACAATCGCATTGCTTTAAGCAATTCTAGCTTATCTTGAACATCTATGACTTACCGAGAGGTGGTAATCTCTGGAGGGGGATTTCAGGTGACGACTGGTTCCAGTTCCAGGAGGCGATCGACCTTTTCTTTCAACTGGTAGACTGTAAACGGTTTGATCAGGCAGTCATGAATCCCTGATTTTTCAATAAAATCGGTTTCTTCCTGGACAATATTTTCCGTGATTGCCAGAACCTTGCATTCCTTGCCAAACTCCTTTTCTCTGACATGGCGGCAGATTTCACTCTTGTCAAAATTCTGCAACATCAGGTTTAAGAGGACCAAGTTGGGGCGGTTGCGCTCGGCAAGTTTGCCGGCTTCATAGCCGCTGGTAGCATGGAACAACTGGTAATTAGACTCGCCGTAGAGCTGTTGCATCAGGCTTAACACAAATTCATCTTCATCAATTACCAGTATACATCTTGGAGTAAAAGATTCCGGCAGGTAGTTATATCTGATCATGAAATCAATTGCATCATCACGCATTATCCGATTATGTCCACCAGGGGTCTGGGAAGAACGTAACTGTTTATTGTCAATTGCGGTAATGATTGTATGGCGGGTTACACCGCAGATTGCAGCTAATTCTCCGGTTGAAAGTATTGCCTTTTCAGATGGAATCAATCTTTGCATGTTTTTTTACACCGCTTTCACGTTTTTCTCATTTCTTCAGTTTGGCATTATCCTTAACCATATAATTTTTCATCATACATATAAATTTTCATCATATAATGGGAAAGTCAAGTCTTTTTTCAGAAAGACAATTTCATTATTTAATCCGGTTTCTGTTAATAAAATGATTTGCGTTTTTAAAAGTCTTTTATCTTATTGTTAAATTGAATGTTATGAAAAAGAGTTATATCTATAAATAACCTCTTTAATTAAATTAATTATTTGCCAACTCATGGTTTTTTGGTTTTAGTTGACCAAATCTTCAATAAATGTTCTTAAGGTTTTTGAAATTCATGTCTTAATAACATAAACCGTCTTGACATTCATACCCCTGGTTGATATTTATATGATATAAGGGCGATTAGCTCAGTTGGCTAGAGCGCCTCCCTTACAAGGAGGAAGTCACAGGTTCAAGTCCTGTATCGCCCACCATTTCCATCATGGGGGATCCATTTAGACAACTGATTTGCCAAGACAAATTAGCTGGGGGAGTCCGAGAATGCCAAGAGCATTCTGTCTGGTCGCTATTGTATTGTCATTACTGATTTTGATTCAACCTCCCTGCCTGGGCGGGGAGGCTGATGAGGCCATGGCTGCGGCCCGGAAAGAGATGCTGATCGATAAAAATTACGAGGCTGCCGCCCTTAGCTTCCTGGATTTTATCGAAAAGTATCCGGATCATCAGCAAGCACCTGTTGCCCTTGCCTATATGGCGCTGTGCTATACCGCCTTGAATATGCATGAGGAGGCGGCTGACAGCTATACCAAGCTTCTGGAAGAATATCCCGGTGCTTCAGCGCAACTACGCCAAGATGCCATGTCTTATGGGGGAAACGCCTCCCTTAAGTCGGAGCGTTTTGATGAAGCTGCCAAACGTTACACCCAACTCCTGACCGAATTTCCAAACTCACCTCCCACTAACGAAGCCCGGTTTTCCCGTGCCTTATGCTGGCACCGCCTTGCTGAAAAAGAAAATGATACTGCCGCGCAACAGGATTATCTGGCCAAAGCGCTGGAAGATTACGCGTCTTCTTACACTCCCGAGCTGGATTCAGCAAAAGCCGCTATTGCCTCTTTTTCCGCCTGTAAAATCGGATACCAACTCGGCGATAATGCTAAGGCTGCAAAATTTGGCCGTTTGTTTATTAATAACTTCAGCGACGATCCCCGCAAGCCTGAAGTCCTGACCTGCCTTGCCGAGGCCCTGCTTAATCTTAAGCAGTATGAAGCATCCCGACAAGCCTTCATGGATTTGCTTGCCCTTGACTTGGAGATCAACCTTTCCCTTAAAGCCCTGGAAGGGATGGGATGGTGCGACTACTATCTTGGTGAGTTCAATGATGCTGGCGACAGTTTCAACCAAGCGGCAGAGAGCATGGGAGGGAATCCTGCCAAGGCAGCAGAACTCCATTTCCATGCCGGTCAGGCGTATCAGAATGCCGGTAAGCTTGCAGAGGCGCAGGCCCAATACCTCAAGGTTGCCGCTGTCAAAAATCATCCGCAACATGGTAACGCCCTGCTTCAGCTCGGTTTGATGAAGTCTGAACAATCCCGGCAGGCCACCTTAACCCCTGAGCAGAGAGCTACCGTGCTCGCGGAGGTGGTGGATTGTTTTGAAAAAGCTTTACCGCTAATCAAAGAAAAGAGTGAAGACGCTTTGAATGCCCGGCTTTACCTCGGTGAAACCCTGATTGAAGCCAAGGATTTCATAAAGGCTGCCAAGATCCTCGGCGAGGTAGCGCAGTATCATCCTGACAGCCGCCAGGCTCCCTGGGCGCTTTACAACCGGGCCTTGTCACTGGACAAGGCAGGCCAAGCGGCGGAAGCTGCCAAGACGATTGCTGAACTGGTTAAAAAATATCCGGATAATCCCGTGCGTTTGCAGGCGGTATACGCGGGCGCGGATTTTTATGCCGTTTCCAAACAAGAGGAGCAGGCCCGCGAAGCGTACGACTGGCTCGCAAACAACGCGGTTTCCTGGGCTGCCAAGGTCCTTGACGAGCAAGGCAGGCCCAGCGCCGAACTGGTAGAGAAGGCGAAGCAATTTGCCAGTGATGCCCTCTTCCGCCTGGCAGATTTATATAAGTCTCAAAAAGATTTAACCAAGGCTGCCGAAAGTTATCGGCTCTTTATTACCGAATACCCGAACCATCCTGAGATTGCCACCGCCCGCCTGCGCCTCGCCGCTATCGCCGAGGAAGAGGGAGACTTTGATAAGGCTGAGCGCGAATATTCCCTGGCCCTGGTGAATATGGACGATAATAAGCAAAAGGTCGAGGCCACCTACCGCTTGGCCATTATCAACCTAACCCGCGCACAACAGGAAGATGACATGGAGGCCAGGACCGCCTTGCTGACCAGCGCCCAGCGCAGCATCGACAACTTTATCGCCAGTGAGCAGGATCCTTCCCGCCATGCCCAGGCGTATTATTACCGGGCTGAAACGAAATACTTAGGGGGATTTAAAGAACAGGCCCTGGCGGATTATAATTTTTCTCTCAGCAAGGATTCGCGAGGCGAATTTTCCGACAAAGCGTTATTCGGAGCCGCGTGGTGCCTGCGTGATATCGGCAAGCCAGAGGAAGCCTGTGCCAGTTTCCAAAAGCTTGCTCAAGATTTCCCGGACAGCACCCATCGCCCGGAAGCCCTGTACCTGGTTGGTATTCTCAAGAAGGATGCCGGCGATTACAAGGCCGCCGAGCAGGCGCTTAATACCTTACTGAAAGAATATCCGGAGCATACCCGCCGGGCTGATAGTGAACTTGAAAAAGGTAAGCTCCTGGTGGTGATGGGCAAGACCGAAAAGGCCGTTGAGATCTTTGATAATTTCCTCGCCCAGCTTTCCGAGCATACCTATACCGAGCAGTTCCTGCAAGAGCTCTCCTGGGCATGGCAGGCTATTCTGGATGCCCGCCAGCAAGCAGTTCAGGAAGCAGAGACGGCTTTGGAGAAATTCTTGGATGGCAAGACGCTTGCAACCCTCAGCAAAAAAATGCAGGAGCCCGGCAAGCATTTGCAGGCAGCCTGTGAATCCGCCCGCGCGCTTGCGATCGAGACGGAAGACAAGCTCAAAAATATTTTGCAACGCCTGGCGAAGGAGTATCCCGCAAGTAAATTCCTGGACATGATCTACATGCGTCTCGGAGAGATTGAGTACCGCCATGAAAAATATGTACAGGCTCTGGAATATTACAACCAGGCTTATCAGAAAGCGGGCAAGAATACCGAGAGTAAACTCCCGGACAAGGCGCTCTACCGGATTGCCTGGTGTTATCTCCACCTTTCCGAGAGCAAGGGGGCTCCCGGCTTACCCGCTGAAGAAGGCAACCAGAAACCCGCCGGGGTAAAGTCCGAACAGTGGAAGACCATGTCACTAAGGTATTTCCAGCTTCTGGCCAAGACTTATCCTGACAGCGAATACTGGGCTGATGCCTGTTTCCGCAGCGCTGAACTCCAGCGTGATTTTGAAGAATACGAAACCGCAATCGAGAATTACTCGCGTGCCTTGCAACGTTCTCCCCAGGCCAGATTTGCCCGCGCCGCGCAATACGGCATCCAGCTCTGCAACCTGGGCTTGCAGCAGTATGATGCCGCGCTCAAGAACGGCATGGCCTTCCTGGAGCGCTATAACGAGGGCGAATACCTGCACGAAGCGAACTGGGTGGTGGGCGAATCCTTACTCATGCTGAACGCTTATGAGGACGCGGAGAAATATTTCAATGCCGCCCTCGCCAACCGCTACGCCGGCAAGGTCGCGGCCAAGAGCCAGTACGGGTTGGGGATGCTGGCGCTGAAACAGGAGCGCCTGGAAGATGCCAGGAAGGAAATGTATAAAGTCGCCGCCCTCCACAGCCGCTGGCCCAACTGGGCAGCGCAGGCACTGCTGGAGGCCAGCCGGATTTCAATTCGGCTGGGGCAAAAAGACAAGGCCGCGGATGACCTCAAGCGCATTATCAAGCATTATCCCGACACACCCGCCTCAGCCAAGGCCAAGGAACTGCTGCAGAGCCTGACCCGCGATATCAACCTCAGGAGAAGGAATCCTACCGAGACTAAAAAAATCAGAGTATAATCCAGCGAAAGGAAAATAGCGATGGATTCGATTGCGATCGCTGTGGGGTCAGCCCTCTTGTACTTAATCGCCTATCATACCTACGGCAAGTTCCTGGCGAAAAAGATCTTCAATATTGATAATAATATCCCAACCCCCGCGAAGACCATAA
>JAFGNG010000136.1 GCA_016927125.1 Planctomycetota bacterium
CCGACGCCGGTGGCAATGTCCAAAGAAAGGGAGCCGGTGGAGATGGTGCGGCAGGCAAGATGGAATTCCGCTCCGAGCCGCATGACCGAGCCCTTGCCGAATTGTTTTTCGACTTGTTTCAGCGCGCGGTCGAGCGCTCCCTTGCGGAGCTCCTCCACGTCTTTTTCGCCAGCCATGCTTACTTCCCTTCCGCTTAAGCAGAACTGCTGAGCAACCTCGCTTGCGCCGTTATTACCTGCCCGGCACCGCTTCACATCATAGCGTTAACTCACTTTAAAAGCAAGCACGCCGCCGGGTTTTTGCCAGCGGCGCGCTCGATAAGTGGTTTACCGGGTATGCTTTCAAGTACTCTTCACCGCCACCGGCATGGTCAGGTTCTTTTCGGTCTCGCCGTCGAAGATGTGCGCGCGGCTGAGTAGAGGCTTAAGGAGCAGCTCCCGGTCCAGGTCCGGGCGGGTATGCGGGTCGAGGCTGACTTGGTAGCGATGCTCGTCCGAGGCGACATGCACCAGCACCTCGTCGCCGAGGGTTTCAGTCAGTTCCACCTTCGCTGGCCAGGCAGTACTATTCTTGGAATTGCTTGCATCTTCAATCAATTCAAAAGCCTTGGGGCGGATGCCGAGGTAGACCTTCTTGCCCGCGCAGGAGCTGATGGCGTCATGCATTTCTTCGGGGAGCAACGCCCTAATGCACTCGCCGCCGTTAAAGAAGAAGCCATTGCCGTCTGGCTCCAGCATCCCGGGGAAGATATTCATTGGCGGGGTGCCGATAAAGCGCGCCACGAAGAGGGTCTCGGGATAGTTGTATACGGTCAGGGGTTCGGCGACCTGCTCGATGATGCCATCGCGCATCACCACCACCCGGTCGCCGAGGGTCATTGCCTCCACCTGGTCGTGGGTGACGTAGATCATGGTGGTCTTAACCTTTTTATGCTGGCGGATAATCTCCTTGCGCATCTCCACGCGCATCTTGGCATCCAAGTTGGAGAGCGGCTCATCGAAGAGGAACGCCGCAGGCTCGCGCACGATTGCCCTGCCCATGGCCACCCGCTGGCGCTGGCCGCCGGAGAGCGCCTTCGGGCGGCGATCAAGCAGCTCGGTGATCCCCAGGATCTCCGCTGCCGCGTGCACCCGGCGCTTGATCTCCGCGCGCTTGAATTTCCTCAGCTTCAAACCGAAGCCCATATTGTTATAGACCGTCATATGCGGGTAGAGCGCGTAGTTCTGGAAGACCATGGCGATATCGCGATCCTTGGGCGGGACATCGTTGACCCGCCGGTTGCCGATAGTGATGGTGCCGCCGGAGATCTCTTCCAGACCCGCGATCATGCGCAGGGTAGTAGACTTGCCGCAGCCGGAGGGGCCGACCAGCACAATCAGCTCCCGGTCGCGGACATGGAGGTTGATCCGGTCAACCGCCTTGACATCGCCGGGATAAATCTTGGTGATGTTGTGCAACAATACTTCCGCCATGAGGTGGTTTCCTTCTTAATGCTGGCATGCCCACAGTTAGTTATGAATAAAGTCTATGAAAAAGTTACAATCCCTAACACCGAAATCCCATAATTCTTGTGCAAGAAAAAGATTTTATCTTAGAGTCAGTGGGAATCATATTACCATAACTTACTGCTGCGTCAAGGGGAAGAATCGCAAGGAATGCCCTTCCGCTTAAAACCAGGCTGAAAATAATCTTCCTTTGGCTCAGGATAAGAAGTTGACATTTTGCCCAAAGGATGCTATATAACATATGCCTATTGCGGTAGTAGCGCAGGCGAGACAAGTTAGTTACCCAGGGGGATTAGCTCAGCTGGGAGAGCGTCAGGCTGGCAGTCTGAAGGTCGTCGGTTCGATCCCGTCATCCTCCACCAAGCAACCCACTGCCCCATAAGCCGTTATGGCTGCGGGGCAGTTTTTTATGCTTTGATTGCCGAAAGAATAGCCCGATTGCTTCCGTTCTACCCACTAATCACTTTCACCTTGCACAATTTTTCCCCACGCGTAAGATCAGATTTTAACCAGGAAAATATCTTAAAATTCAGCCGAACCGGGAGTAAGTATGAAGAGATTTTTAGGCAGAGGTTTAATCCCCTTTCTCCTCCTTTCCGGTTGGTTCAGCGCTGCTATAACTCCCGCAAAAGCTGCTGAAAATACCTCTCTCGCCGGCACTGTAGCCTGGCGCGCACAAGGCATTATTGATTACACCCAGCAGACCGGTGATTTCGAAACCGCTGAGCAAGAAGCCGGCAAGCTCTTTGATTCCGTAACCGCGTATGCCCCGCTGGATGATGCGGACCCGTTCATCACTGCTGATTTCACTCTCAACCTGCTGCGCCAGTATAAACACTATGGCGATCTCGAGTTTTTTAAATACCTCTGCGAACACCAGGAGCTTGCCTACACCTTGACCTTTTTAATCAAGCCTGAAGAAAATCCCGGTGACATTTATGCACTGTTAAAGAAACTCCAGGAGAAGTATGGCGCCGAGGTTTTCAAGTATAATAATCTTGCTGCCGCGATTGCGGTGGTCCATGATTCCCCCCTGGTGCACCGGATTAATGAAAACTCTACTACGGCCGAAGATCCCCTGAAACTTTTCGATTACTTCCTTAGTAACCGGCAGCAGATGCTCTTCAATATTGAGAAGATGCCGCCGGAGCTTCTCATTTACGTGGTAGACAGCGCGGTGAGTATCAAGGAAATGAACTGGGCGCTGCGAAACTATGCCGGCAACAATGAGGTGGGCAAGCTCTTCTTCAAAATCGATTATGATGTCGGGTATTACCGTCGAGATGAAGAAAAACTGGTAACTGCCAAAGGCTGGAATCTCCCCAACATCTTGAAGTACGGGGGGATTTGCGCTGACCAGGCGTATTTCGCGGTGGCGGTAGGCAAATCCATCGGGGTGCCGACCGCCTATACCTCGGGGAAATCCGCTTCCGGCAGCCACGCCTGGGTCGGATTTCTGCAAACCAAGGATAACCAGGGATTCTGGAATTTTGAGATCGGCCGGTACGAAGCTTACCAGGGCGTCCGGGGATGGGTGTGGGACCCGCAGACCAGGGAATGGATCCCTGACGGTTATGTCAGCGTGTTGGCGGAAATGATCGGGGTTAAAACCCGGGACTTTTACGCCTCAGCCGCTTTCTCCCACGCTGCCAAGAGGCTGCTGGAACTGGGAAAATCCGGCAAGTCCTGGGAACCAGCCCCCTTGCCTGGCGGCAGCAATAATCCCCGGCAAGTGGATTTCAAGACCGCGGAAAAATTTATTCTCAAGAGTCTGAAGCACTGCCTGGGATATTCACCCTCCTGGTTCCTGGTTAGCGAGCTCGCGCGCACCGGCAGGCTGAATCTACAGCAGAAGCAGGCCTGGCACGAGCGGGTGGAATACATGTGCAGTAAAAAATATCCTGACTTCAGCATGAACATCCTAAAGCCGATGGTGGAGAGCGTTACGGATCTTGAGGCTCAGGAGCGGATGTGGATAGCGCTGGAAGAGAGTTTTCTCAAACGTAAGGATCTCCGCGCCGAAGCCAGGCTGGCGCAGGGGATGATGTGGGAAGAGGCTGGCGAGCGAACCAAGGCGGGGCGGATCTATAAAAGCATTATTGATAAGTACGCCAATGACGGACCCTTTGTAATCGAAGCGCTGCTGCGCTCTGAAAAGATGCTGCTCCTGATGAATCGGGAGGAGAGGATCCCGGAGCTTTATGCAGATGCCTGGAGCCGCTTGCATAAGCCGAACCTCAAAGGGGCCAAAGCGGCCATCAAATGTAACTGGTTCAAGGTGGGAGAGCTTTACTACACCCGGATGCTCGAGGCCGAACAGTCTAAAACCGCCTCTGCCATTAAACAGGAATTGGAAAAGTATTATTCCATGGACGAATAGAGAGAAGTATCCCTATCCTCTTTAATATAGTTCCCCAACCAGGTGAGCATAACCCCTTCCTGGTTTTTATCTTATTGATGCTAAAGTCAAAATCATCCGCGCTGTTCAGAGCGGAGGTACTAACTATAACTACTAAGAAAACCAGTTCGGTCAGTTGGGAAGGCTCTATTTACATCAAGAAAATCTTGCCGGCAAGCTTTTATTTCATTCAGATCACTGCCGACATTGAAGGCTTTGGCTATGTTTTCCGGAACAGCAACTATGCGGTTTTAAAATTACCCCGTAAGTTTCAGGCGATCCTTTATCTCCTTTCGAATTGGCAGGTTAAGCATCTTTCCGGGATCTATTGTAGAGATAGTGCTGGATTATCACCTTCTTAGCCCCTATAATCCCCCGCTTGATTTGAGGGTAGCCCCATGGCTACATCCCTTTGAGAGTTATGACGATAAAGGGGTAGACACTCATGGATAGAATTTTCAGCTTGCTGCCGAAGGCAGCGGGACAGCCAGGAAGCATAGATCGAAATGACTACGGTAAAAAATCTCCGCAATATCGCCATCATCGCCCATGTCGATCATGGCAAGACCACTCTTGTTGACGCGCTCTTACGCCAGACCCATGTGTTCCGGGAAAACCAGCAGGTAAATACCTGCGTGATGGATTCCAACGACATTGAGCGCGAGCGCGGCATTACCATTTTTTCCAAGAACGCTTCGATTGTCTACCAAGGCGTCAAGATCAATATCATTGACACCCCAGGCCACTCCGACTTCGGCGGCGAGGTCGAGCGGGTTTTGCAGATGGCGAACGGGGTCCTGCTCCTGGTGGACGCCTTTGACGGGCCGATGCCGCAGACGCGCTTTGTCTTGAAGAAGGCGCTGGCCGCCGGCCTGCGGGTGGTGGTGGTAATCAATAAGATCGACCGGCCAGACGCCCGTACCGATGAAGTCCTGGATGAAGTCTTTGACCTCTTTGTCCAGCTCGAGGCGAATGACGCGCAGCTCGACTTCCCCGTGATCTATGCTTCCGGCAGGGAGGGCTACGCCCGCCGTGAGCCCCATGATGACAACCAGGACTGCCGTCTGCTGTTGGACGATATCCTTGCCCATATCCCCGCACCGGAAGCGGATGCCAACGCGCCCTTCCAGATGCAGGTCGCATCTATTGATTATAATTCGTTTGTCGGCCGGGTCGCTATCGGCAGGATTATCCGTGGCACTCTCTCCACTCGTGAACAAGTGGTTCTCTTGAAAGGCGAAAACGCGCCGGTTCCTTACCGGATTGAAAAGATCCGGGTCTTCAAGGGCTTGCAGCAGGAAGAGGTGAGCCAAGCCTCGGCCGGGGAAATTGTCTGCCTGACCGGGATTACCGGGGTGGATATCTACGATACCCTGGCGGATCCGCAAAAACCGGAAGTTATCCCGGCAGTCAAGATTGATGAGCCGACCCTGACCATGGAATTTCGCGCCAACGACTCCCCCTTCTCCGGCCAAGAGGGCACTTATGTCACCAGCCGCCACCTGCGCGAACGTCTGCTGCGGGAGCTTCACAGCAATGTCGCGCTGCGGGTTGAAGAGCAGGGTGATTGTTACCACGTCTCCGGGCGCGGCTTGCTCCACCTCGGGGTCCTGATCGAAACCATGCGCCGCGAGGGCTATGAATTTGCCGTTGGCAAACCGCATGTCGTCTTCAAGACCATTGACGGCAAGAAGCACGAACCGATCGAGATCCTGACTGTGGATGTCGCTGAGGAACTGGCGGGCAGGGCGATGGAGATCATCGGGATGCGCAAGGGCAACCTGGTCAAGATGGAGCTGCGCGGCGGCCGCCAGCACCTGGAGTTCACCATCCCCAGCCGGGGATTAATCGGCCTGCGTTCGCGCTTGCTCAATGCCACCCGCGGCGAGGTTGTGATCAACCATGTCTTTCATGAATACCAGCCCTTCACCGGCGTGGTTCCCGGCAGGCTGAATGGCGTCCTGGTCAGTATGGAGCAGGGCGAGGCCACGCCCTATGCGCTCGATTCCCTGCAGCAGCGCGGCAAGTTCTTTGTCCCGCCGCAAACGCGGGTCTATCCCGGCATGATTGTGGGTGAAAACTGCCGCAGTGATGACCTCGACGTCAACATCTGCAAGGGCAAGAAAATGACCAATGTCCGCGCCGCCGGCAGCGACAAGGCCATGGAGATTGCCCCGGCGGTGGACTTCTCTCTTGAGGCGTCGCTCGAATATATTGAGAATGACGAACTCTTGGAAGTCACCCCGGAGTCGCTCCGGATGCGCAAGCGCGTCGCCTGCCCCAAGATCAGAAAGCAGCAGATCCGCAAGGAAAACCGGCTGTCGGCCTGATTATTTATTCATCCCTCACCCCAACGCCCTAACCCGCGCGATCTTGATGGCGCTGTCAATAGCGGCGAGGAGCGAAAGCTCGCTGGCAATGCCCTTGCCTGCAATATCAAAGGCGGTGCCGTGATCAACGCTGGTGCGGATGATAGGGGGCCCCAAGGTAATATTAACGCCGCTGTCGAAGGCGATGGTTTTTAAGGGAGCGAGTCCCTGGTCGTGGTACATGGCGACAATCGCGTCGTACTTCCCCTGCAGCATCTGGTGGAAAGCGGTATCGGCAGGCAGCGGCCCGGTAACATCCATCCCCTGTTTGGCAGCCATGCTGATAGCGGGGATAATATGGATCTTCTCCTCCTGCCCGAACATGCCTCCCTCGCCCGCGTGGGGATTCAAGCCCAGCACGCCGATGCGCGGCTTGTTGATCCCGAAGTTTTTCCGGAGTTCCTGGTGCGTGACTACGATCGTCCCGAGGATTTCCCCGCGGGTGGCAAGCTGCGGCACCATGGCGATGGGGGAGTGCACGGTCACGAGCGAC
>JAFGNG010000137.1 GCA_016927125.1 Planctomycetota bacterium
ACCGCGATCGAGCGCTGCGCCCCGTCTTCGGAGGTCATCTCCACCTCGACATTATTGGCGGCTTCTTCCTTCTCCATCGCCCGGATGAGGATGGCGGCCAGTTCCTTGTTGCAGCTCTGCATGACCGCCTCCGCCTGCAGGCTCCGGGCCGCGGCGGTCAGGGTATGGAGATCCGTTTCCCTCTGCGCAGTGGAATTTTCTTTCAGAGGCAGGAGCTGCGCGGCGGCGGCATTCAGCGCGACCAACTGCTGGTTGGAATCAATCGCCAACACGCCGTCGCTGATGCTTTCCAGGATATTGGCAAGATAATTTTTCAAAGAGGAAATTTCTTCCACCCTCGCGGAGAGTTCCTCATTCTTGCTGCGCAGTTCGCCGCTCAATTCCTCCACGCGCGCCCGCAGCATATCATGGCTCTGCTTGAGCTGCTTGGTAGATTCATTGAACGCGGCAATGAATTCGGTAAGCTCCGAGACGCCCATCGGCTTGTCGGTCGGCCACTTCGCCGGCATCTCTGCGCTTTCGACCGTTTCATCCGTCATCACTTAAGCCACTCCAACTGATTTACCCTGTTCCACTTAACCCGTCCAAATTCTGCAAATTGGCTTCGCTTTATTTGGTCTTGTCGGTAAAGCGCCCACCGGAGGCCGGCTTATTCGCTCCGTAAGCCTTCAGCATCTGCTTACCCTTCTGGATCTTGGTAATCCGCTTGCTCTTTTCGCTACTGCCGGAGAGTAAGGCTTCGCGGCCACTCTCTTCGATTTCCAGAATCTTGCCGAGGATGGCTTTCACCTGCTCATGCGCGGTTTCCACCGGGGCACGCTCCGCCTCGGAGAGTGTGCCCTTGCAAGCTTCCCAGCGCTGGAGAAGGTCGCCGGAGGCCTCGCTGACCTTGGCCAGTTCGCCCATCAACACCTGTTTCTGGGAAAGGATCGCCAGCAATTCGGCAGTATCCTTCTGGGCAATGAAATCAGCCTGCTTCTGGCTCAAGGCCAAAACCTGCTCATACTTCTCGCCCTGAGTGGCCAGGAAGTTTTCCATCTGTTGTAAGATTTCTCGCGGTTTCGGCATCTTGAATCCCTTTGAATATTTTCTTGTAACCGTAATGATTCAAATTTTCAAATGTTTGTCAAAGGTTGCTATTTGCTTCTATCATCACATCCATTATTATGCCTGCTTACTGGTTTTTGCCAAGGGTAAGGTAATCAAGATCCGCGATCCGTTCTTCATTGACCTCGGCCCAGTATTCGCTGCCATACTCCGTGGCGAAGGTTCCGGCCCCGGCCACCGGGGCGTTCGCGGCGGCGTGGCGGGCCTGGATATACTTATTCCTGGCTTCCTGCAACCGCCCCATCTTCCGCAAGCATTCCCCCATCATGTAGATCAGGTAGGGGCTTTCCTCGACACTGAGCCGGTCGTGCGCCTGCTCATAGACGTCAAAGGCCTCTTGATAATCCTCTGTGCGCAGGAAGGATGCGCCCAGGAAGAAATAGGCATTACGGTGGATGCGTTGCATAATCTTGTCAGGCCCTTCCTCTCTGAGGAAGACCTGGCTGCCGTAAAGGTTCTCATCCAGCAGTTGCCGCAACAACGGCTGCGCCCAGGAATCCTGGTCGAATTCCCGATGGATCAATGCCAGCATATAGGTGGCCTGAAACCGGCTGCGCTGGACATCCAGGTAATTATCCGGTTCGCGCTCCTTGCGGATGCCCTCGGGATTCTCGATGGGGTCATAAAGGGTATAGCGTTTGAGCGCTTCCCTTAAAACCGTTTCGGCTTTGCGATAATACTCCCGCGAATCCTCCAGCAGTTTTGCTTGCGCCTCCGGCTCCTGGTTGCTCTCGCTATTTGCCTTTAACAACCTGCCAATCTCAAAATAGGTTTCGCCCAGGGCGAAGGTGCTCCACCGCCAGGGATGGCTCTCGGGCGCGACCCCCACCAGGCGGCGGAGCTGTTCAAAAACCTCGCGCGCGGTGCGCGGAATCACATCGTCCTCGGTCTTGATCCTCGCACCCAGTAGAATCTTCGGAAACGCTACATGTAGTAAGCTGCGGTTGAGGCGGACTACATCGACTTTCGAGAGGGTAGGAATCCCCCGGCGCAAGAGGTCGGTCGCTTCATCTTCCAGTTCGATCCCCCGCCAGGCAATGGGATCGTAAAATCCCGGCTCCTGAATAATTCGGTTGAGCTCCGTCAGAAGCGATTCCTTCAGACTACTCTCAAGCATCTGGCTGGGCAGCATGCCGATCAATTCATCAGTAAAATTCTCGCTCAGCAACGACCAGATCCGCCGGACCGGGGAATCGGCAGTGGTCTTCTCCCCAAGCTTGAGCGCGGTGATGCATTCCTTCCAATCCAGGATATGATCGGGACGCAGAAGATTGCCCTCCAACTGGTTGGCATCCAGGTTGTCGCGCAGGTAACGGCTCCCCGGCGCGCCGAGGTGGGCGTGGTCCTCCTCGACCGCGGACCAGTCCAGGTAGTTCGCGCCCAGGTAATACATTGCTTTCCTGCCTTCGGCGAGCATGCTGTTCCGGGCATTCTGGCGGAAGGTGAGTTCCGCGCGGGCATAGAGCCCCATCTTCCGGTAGGCGAGGCCGACGATATTACGCACCTCGCTGGCCTGCTCCGAGCGGCCGTGGCGCTTCAGAAAGAGCAGCAGGCTTTCCACCGAACGCTCATAGGCGCCGGTGGAGAAGAAGAGCTCCCCGGCTTGCAGCAGGGCTTCGGCATCACTGGCGGAACCGGGCTTTTCAAGCGCGATTCTTTCGAAGGTATCCGCCGCCTTCATCTTCAGCTTGCGGGCCTGCTCCTTATCCTCCTCCCGGCCAAAAGGCGGGCGGGCCAGCAGATCCGAACGGCGGGCATAGAGGTTGGCAATTGTCAGCAACGTGTTGACATCCGGTGGGTTGTATTCTTTCTGCAGCAGTTCGTAGACATTGACGGCCAGCTCCAGGATCTGTTTCTGTTCATGGCTGCGGCGAAGCGCCTCCGACCATTGCATTGATCCCCGGTCCGAGACCTCGGCCCACTCCGGGGGATATTCCATAGCATCCGCTTCTTCGACATATTTTCTACCGAGCTGTGACAGATCGCGGGAGATCTCCCGGATTGAAACCAGGCCGGCATCCCCGGTTGTCTCGATTCCCGGCAGTTGCTTATAGACCTGCCAGGCCTGATTAAGCTGGCTCTCCTGCAGATAGCTGTGCCCTAATCCCCAGAGAGTACCGAGGCGGACATTCCTGACCGGGTTGGTTCCCAGCACATTCAACAACAGCCGACGCGCCTCCGAAGTGCGGTTTTCCAGTAACAGGCTGCGCGCAATCATTACCCGGGATTCCTGGAGATACTGCACCTTACTGCCCTCGGCGGTGGCATCCCCGACTGCAACATCAAAGAAGCTTCTGGCCCTTTGCAAGACCTCGTTGCGCTTGTCTTTGGGGGTGACCCTCTCCTGGCTGGCCAGGGTAAGGCCGCCGCCAATCAAGAGGCGCAGCGGAGCAGTGAGCAGGTTTGGCGCGCGTAAGGCGTCATCCAGCAGGGAGTGCCCCAAAGCGCCGGGGAGCTCCGCGGAGTTTTCTGACATTGGCTGATGGCTCAAATCTTCCAGGCTTGACCGCAGCCGGACCCCCTGGCGGTTGATGAAATCCCAAGAGCTCTCCGTCCCCACGTCCATGGCGGCGGCGACGGAGAGGTAGGAGCGTCCGGCGCGGAAATAAGCGTCCTGGAGAAAATTCACCGGCGCGCTCGCTTCCACAATCTCGGTGTAAATTTCGGCAGCATTGAGGAATTCCGCCCTCGCCGCCTCGAGGCTGTCCTGGCGCTGGGCGCCCAAAAAGAAATCAGCCTCGTCAAACTTGGCGGTTCCGCGCGCGTAAGCCATACCCGCCAGGCGCATCTTGGCGGCGAAGAACTCGTTATTGCGTGGTGCCTTGAGGAGAAATACCCGGTATTCCCGCTCCGCCAGCTCTTCCAGATCCGACTGATCATACGCCCGGGCAAGATGATAATGCAGGTTTTCCCAGTCCACGGGGAGTAATTCGTAATCGATCGGTGGATATTCCGGCGCGGCACCCCCTCTGGATTTACCCTCCTTTTCAGCCCGAAGGCGGCGGGTTTCTTCCTGGAAAAAAGCTGAGCGAAGCTGCTCCAAAGCCGAGCGCGCCTCCACGGGCCAGCCCAGTTCGAGCTTGATCTCCGCGACCTGATACTTGATATACTCCACGCGTCTTTTTTTACGTTCATCCACCTCGGTAATGCCCGCGATAGGTGGCGCGCCGGTCAGGTACTGCTTCTCCCAACCGGCCTTGGCTTCACCTTGGCGCGGCTGTGATTCCAGGACCTCCGCCATCGAGTAGAGATTCAGCGCGCTCAGCAAGAGCTCGCGTCGGAGCGGGGCGATGGTAGTCGATTCCGCCCGCAAACGGTTGGCTTCGGCCAGGAGGAGGTAAGGATTGACATAGTTGAAATTAAAGGAATCTATTGTCGTGCTGTAGTGACGCAGCAGCCTGCCCAGGTTAACCCGCGCGACATTCAGCCTGGCTTCCTCCTCCTCCGCTTCCAGGGGACGGCTGGGATGGCGGACTTCATTCAGGGCTGTCTCCCCGGCTGCATAGTATTCCGCGGGTGTCTTGCGCTTCTTCAACTCCCCGCCGGGATCGAGCGCCAGCGTCAGCAAGCCAAAGACAATGGCAAAGCCAAAGAGGATAAGAGGGGCCAGATTGTATACGAGTTGCAGCGGGGAAGCGTTCTCCTCCTCCGCCACTTCCTCAATATTATCAAAGCCTATCAGTTCTTCTAGTTCTTCAGTTTCTTCCGGCATTTCCCTTGCCCCATGCGTCTAAAAAAGCCCCCGGTTACAGCACTCCGCATTAGCTTGATTGCAACCTTAACTCATTCCGCTGGCACATTACTACGGGATTTCGCCGCCTCCGCGTCAAACTTCTCCTTGATCTCGGCCAGCGTGTATTTATTCTTCATCTCCTGGATCATGGCCAGGCGCTCAAAGACAGATTCATTGTAAAGCCGATGGTTGCCCTGGGTTCTCCGCGCCTCGGTAATCAACCCCCAGACCGTATAATTATGGATTGTCTGCCTGGAGATGCTGGCATACTCCATCACCTCGCCGATCCGGTAAAGTTTTTCTATCTTCTTCAACATCAAGAGATTGCCTTTGCTTGTCAAGCGGCTGGAGAAAACCCAGATCCATAATTAAATAAATCAGCATATCCAGAATCAAGAAGAAAACGCGTTTTATGATTTATATTTTATATTTTATAAAATGTAAAGTACTGGGCGTCAATAATATCCATAACCCCCCTGTTTTTCGCAGATTAGCTTTTTTATGCAAACTTATGGTTAATAAAATGGATTTGGTGCTTTCAGCACGTCGATCAGAGTTTTTTTGTTATGATTAAAAAAATTGTTTCTATATTTCCGCTCTGCTGGTTTTTAATAAGTATGGGAACCAATACTACAATTTAAAGACAGGAAGATTGCATGACCGATTACCAGCTCCTGCAGGAATATGTGAAAGATGGCTCACAGAGCGCCTTTGCCAAGGTGGTGGAGCAGCATCTCGCCCTGGTGTACTCCTCTGCCCTGCGGCAGGTTCGGGACCGACACCTCGCCGAGGATATCTCGCAGGCGGTCTTTCTCGGACTGGCGCAGAAGGCGAAGAAGCTTGGCAAGGATGCCTCGCTCGCGGGCTGGCTCTTCACAGCCACGCGCTATGCCTCGGCCAATGCTATTCGAACAAGGAGGCGGCGGATGTATCATGAACGCACTGCAGCACAGGCTGCCAACCAGGAAGTAATTAACGACAACATCTGGGAGAGCCTCTCTCCCTTCCTTGATAATGCCCTCGCCTCCCTCAGGAAGAAGGAGCGCGAGGCAGTCCTCCTGCATTACTTCGAGGGGAAGAGCCTGCCGGAGGTCGCGGGCGAGCTCTCCCTCACGGAAGACGGGGCGAGAAAACGGATCAACAAGGCTATCGACAAGCTGCGCGGCTTTTTGCGGCGTAAGGGCGTGGCCGTGCCGTTAACGGCTTTTATAGCACTTCTTCCTTCCAAGGCAATGGCAGCGGTTCCGGTCACCCTGGCAAGCGCAACCGTCTCTACCGCTATGGGGATGGCCGGGGCAGGCATAGCTGGCGCGGCTGGAGTATCAGGCACCATTTCCGCTATTACTGAAGGGATGATGAAGATGATGTTCTGGACGAAGATGCAGACCGCGGCAGTAATCACTGTCGCCGCCGTCGCCGTCGGCGGCGCTGCCGCACCGGTGGTGGTAAAGGCAATGGAGGAAAAAGCAAAGCCGGTTTTAGCTAAAGAGATTCAGCCAGAAGCAACTGACTCCGCACAGGAAATGATTGTCTATAAAGGCGTGGTCAAGAATGAAGCCGGAGAGCCGGTGGAGGGGGTGACTGTCCGCTATGCTGAAAAAAGCGCGGAATGCAGGAAATATGAACCCCCTCCCATTGTAGCCACTACCGCTGCCGATGGCAGCTTTTCAACCCTCCCGGTTATCAAAGCGAAAGAATACAACCAAGAAGGTTATGCACTGCTCTTCGAGCATCCGGCATACGGTTTTATCTGGGCTGTGCCGGAATTGAAGAAGAGGTATTCTATTCATCCGGACTCATTTGACATTACCCTTTACCAACCCAAGGAGATCCGCGGCCAGATTACAGACCAAGCAGGCCAGCCGCTCCCAGACGCCTATATTATTTTGGAATTAGAATATGAAGTATCTATCAGAATTACTACTCATCATTATCCTCAACGAATTCAAGGTTGGTGGCAGCAATACCCGGAAAATTTTCTGGCGCATCCTTGCGTAGCCAAGACCGATGCCGAGGGCAGGTTTGTTTTCAAGAACATCCCCGAACCAGCCCGGGCGCATCCAGTCGTGCTCAAGGCGGGATACGTAAGTAATACTATCCCATCTACTGGCCATGAGAGGTGTTTTATCCGTGGCGGCGAGGATGAGATCTTGCAGATTACTATGGGACCGGCGGGAACTATCCAAGGCTCCCTTACTTTTGATGGCAAGCCTTTCCGTGAATCCGGGATTGTAATCACGGCCCGGGTTGCGGGAGGTCTTCATAAAAACCCCTATGGATACGTTGCCAAAGTGGAAACTGATCCGGAGGGGAAATTCCTGATCAACAGCCTCATGCCAGGCAAGCCTATGATTACTGTTGGACTGAACCAGAGACTCAAGGACCTGGGCCTGGCTCCAACCGGCCCGGAATGGGTTGAATGTTGGGCAGGCAAAGAATCCACAATAGAATTAAAGCTGGAAGCACAGCCCAGATATTCCGTTGAGGTGCTGGTGGTTGATAAGGAAACCGGTACCCCCCTGCCTGATCGCTTTGTATCAGCAAGCAGCGCAGACAGGACTGGTGAATGGGGGGAGGCTTACACCAATACCGATGGCATCGCAACTATGCTTCTACTGGAAGGAAGATATCTATTTAACGTAGCGAACATAGGAAGCAGCTTTAGCCGCTATTTGGGGGAACCAAAAACTATTAAACCATCAAACGACAACATCCCGATCAAACTGACTGTTAGCAATCCGCCGTTACTTAAGGGTAAAGTTATTTACCCTGATAAAACTCCGGCCGCAGCCTTTATTGCTATTCAAAGTAACAACCTGATCAAGACTAATAGTCAGGGAGAATTTGAATCTCAATTCAGAACCGCTATCAACTCGAATCTGAAGAGGCAGGCTGCCTTTGCATTTGATAATAGCAAAACCCTGGGGCGGTATTTCTTCTTCAATATTGCCCAGCCACCCCAAGACCTGGAAATCATGCTGCAACCCCTGGCGAGCGTTGAGGGGCATCTCGACGTGTCTGAAGGCTTTCCCTTGCACGATCTATACTACTCTATCAGCATTGTTTATGAAGGGCCTCATCACGTTAACGCCATATACTCAGACAAATTTATCGGCTTCCAGGTTGGGGAAGATGGACATTTTAAAATCACCGGCATTCCTACCGGCCTGCCTGTAAGCATTTACCTGAAAAAACCGGGGTACTCAGTCAAACTTGCAGTAGCGGACCTGACCCCTGGCGAAACCCAGGATCTGGGCGAGGTACACCTCAAGGCGCATAGAGGGCTTGCAGAAGGAGAAACTCTTGATTTAACCGGGGTTCTGGAAGGACGGGTCATTGATGAGGCAATGAATCCTGCAAGCGGGGTGAACGTCAGCGTTAATGCCGTGGGAGTCTCACTAATCGAGGATACTACGGACAGCCGCGGCAGGTTCTTTTTCAAAGGCCTGGCGCAAGGCAAAAAAGCAACAATAACTGCCTCTGGTGGTTATTATAGCCCTTGCAGAGTAGAGACCGTAGTGGGGAAAACTGACCATGTGCTGCAGATTTTCCCAAGCGGTTACCATCTCTTCGGTAAGCCGGCGCCAAAACTTTATATTGAAAAATGGCTGAACTGCGAGCCCTTTACTCTTGAGGACCTGCAGGGCCAGGTTGTCCTGCTGGTGCTGGGTGTCGAGGTTAAGAATATATACCATGGCGAAGAAGTGCTCAATGAATGGCAAGAGAAGTATGGCAAGCAGGGCTTAGTAATCTTAACTCTGCATGAACCCTTAAAACCTGGTTATCCTGATGGGATACAGGTGGAGGATATCTATAAGTTCATTGATGAACGCCGGGTTAAATACCCGGTGGCGATTGATCGGGATGCCGAATTTATCAGGGGCGAACTGCAGGCGGCCGGACGTAATCATATTTACGGTGGAGCTACCAGGTGTATGTATGATTCCATTGCATACTTCCTGATCGACCGCCAGGGTATCCTGCGCGCTTCGCCTGATATGCGCACTTCAAAAGAAGATTATGAGAAGCTGATTGAGAATCTTCTCGCCAAAGAGGCCGATCCTCAGAATCCGCTCTATCAGATTAAATACAAGGCCCCAGAGACCTGGATTATAGATGAAATGAATGGCGTAGACAACCTCCCAGAAACCGAAGAGTTTCGAGAGGTTCCGGAGATCTTTTAACTTGTTGCTTACTGGTTCGCCCTACCCCTGCTTCTTCACCGCGCGGTAAACCTCGAGCATCAGCCCGGCGAGGATGATCTGGAAGACCAGGATACATACCAGCAACAGGCCGAAGATAAGCTGCGTGAGGTTAAGCTCCATCTCGACCAGTTTCAAAACGCCGATGATGAGGAGCAGGATCCCGCCCGCGTAGCAGACGATTGAGCCTACCATGGCATCGGTGGTTTCAGAGGTAAACGGCTTCTTCACAAACTGGATCAGGCTGGACATAATTTCCTCCTTTCTGCACTAACTCCCGACAACTATTTAGTGTTCTGAGGTTGTCTATAGCCAACCCCAGAACTCCCCTGCCCTCTTAAATATAGTATTGTTTGGATGGATTTGCCAACTATTTTTTTTGATAAATTACTCTCCATTTTTCTTCAGGCGCTGGTGCCAGTCGTACTCGCGGTCGGTGACGGCGCTCTCCATGCGCTCGATCCGGCGGCTGAGCTTGTCATGGATGCGTTTGAGCCTCTGGATGGCGGCATGGCGGCTGGTCGCGTAGGAATTATAAAACTCCTCCTCGCCCTCCTGCTTAAACGGCAGCACCGGCTCCGGCTTCATCAGCAGGGCGGCGAGGAAGTACAGCCCCGGCACCATCCAACCGCCGGTGAAGATCGCGATAATCACGGTCAGGATCCGCACCGTGGTGACATTCATCCCGGTATGCTCGGCAATCCCGGCACAGACCCCGAAGAGCACTCCCTGGCGCGAGCGGTACGGCCCGCCAGCTTTTTTATAGGGTTGATTAGTCATGGTTAGTCTTCCTTTCACTTGGGTTTTTATGTTCATACAGGATAGTTTCAAGGGACTCGATGCGTTTCTCCATCTTTTCAAAACCCTGGAAGACCTCCTGCATCAGCTTCGTCTCCTCCGGGTCCAGGGCGCTGCGCGCCTCAGGTTTGTTGCTGAAAATCGCTCTTAGAATCATAAAGACAATAATCAGGGGGACGCTGAAAACTATTAATACAATTATTACGGGCAAGAAACCGAGTAAGATTTCCGGCATTATTTTATCCTTTGCTAATCAGCCCTTCCTTACTCTTCTGAATTACTGCCAAAAACCGCCTTGATAATTGCGAGTAAAACCACCAGCGCGACCGCAAAAATAAATACAATAAGAGCTATTCTAACCGGCAGATAACCCCACCAGGGGACAACGGGCGCCATAGGATTGACTCCTTCCTGCCTAATCCTTCTTCGTCATCAGGGTTTCGAGCGCTTCGATGCGTTTCTCCATCCGCTCCAATCCCTGGTAAATTTCCTGTATAATCTTGGTTTCCTCCCCATTCAAGGCATTGCTTTTTTTCTGGGAGGGATCACCGAAAACAATCTTAAGCGCTTTTAAGAAGATCCCTCCAATGATTGCAACTATGGGAACCCCGAAGATCAAGAGGACCGCCAGCTTATCCACGCCCATATCAAACATGCTTATTCCTTCCAGGATTTATAGCGATAGGCACATAAGATTAATTTCCTGAGATCATCTCCGCTCACGTCATCCTTTCCGCAGCAGGATGGTTTCCAACGCCTCAATGCGTTGCTCAAGCTTTTCCAGGCCCTGGTAGATCTCCTGGATGAGCCGGGTTTCCTCCGCGTTTAGCGCGCCGGATTCAGGCGTTGGGTTATTCTGCTTTTTTCCGGAACGGCCAAAGATAATCCGGAGTACTTTAAGGAAAAAGCTGCAGAGGATGGC
>JAFGNG010000138.1 GCA_016927125.1 Planctomycetota bacterium
CCCTTTGCACGCGATGATCATGAGGATGACGCGGCGAAGCTGGTGCTCAAGAGCCGTGAGTTGCTGGCGGAGTTCAACCGGCCAACCCTGCTGGCGGAATTTGGGTACAACGGAACCAACGATTTCAACCCTTTCAATGAAGCGGATCAGGATGGTATCGCCCTCCATAACGCCCTCTGGGCAGGCGTCTTTTGCAAGCACTCCGGCACCCCGATGAACTGGTGGTGGGATTATTACCTTGAGGCAAATGAACTGCAATACCATTACCAGGTTCTATCCCAATTCCTGGAGGGGGTTGACTGGACTCTTCCCAAGCAGAGCATGGTCAGCGACAGTGATCATCAGGCCCGGGTCATGGTACTTATCGACAGCAAGTGGACCGGCATCTGGGTGCAGAATAAAGCCGCGACCTGGGAAAACCGGCTGGAAAATAAGAGTGAACCGCAAGTTATGACAGACGTTACCGTCCGGCTTTCCGGCTATGAAGCCGGTTACTATTTAATTGAGTGGATGGATCCTTATAATGGCGAAACAATTTCAACTGAAATCAAGGCGCCGGAGAAGGGTAATTTTTCACTCCCCGTGCCGCCCTTTAATCAAGATATTGCCGGAAGGTTGCTCTTGCTAAAAGAAACAGAGAACACTAAAATAAATCCCGGAGAAAATAAAATTCAAAATTGATTTTATCAAATTGGCAATTATCATCAGCTAAAGGAGAGCAATCATGTCGAGCGCGTTAGAAGTTACTGCAGCTAATTTTGGGGTCGAGGTCGAGCAGAGCAAGCTCCCTGTGCTGGTTGATTTTTTCGCGGAATGGTGCGGTCCCTGCAAGATGATGGGGCCGGTTCTTGATGAAGTTGCGGCTGAGACTCAAGGCAAAACCAAGATCTGCAAGGTAGACTGCGACACTAGCGGCGATGTGGCCGGCCGTTTTGGCATTACCTCCATTCCCTGCCTGATCCTTTTCAAGAACGGCGAGGAAGTGGATCGCAAGATAGGCGCTTGCTCCAAGGCGGATCTGCTGGCCTGGATCGCAGGCTATTCAGCGTAATAAACCAAAGGGTTAACACGGCTAACTTTTTAGCAATCCCCTTTTCTACTTAGAAGAAAGGACGGGGTTAATGCATAAATTTCAAAAAATTATTTTTCTGCTGCTTCTTTTTACTGTAACCCTTGGCCTTGGCGGCTGTCTGAGCCAGTTGTTTGGTTTTGATACCGGGGGCAAACTGATTTGGTGGTGTGATAAATGCCAGGCCCAGGTCGGCAGCCAACAAACCCATGTCTGTGGCATGACTCAATACGACCCCGCTACCGGTAGGGATGTGCCCATGGCAGGGATAACGCAGGAGGAGATTAACCAGGCAATTGCAGACAGGGAAGCAGACGCGGCGGCGCAGGAATCAGACCCATCGACTCAAGTGCAATATCTTGATGAAGATCCACCGCAAAAATCCAAGCCTAAATGGAAATTCTGGGGCAATTAAAGGGGATTAGGACAACAAACCGGCATCGTATTCTAACTACTTGATAAACAAAACGTTATATCTGCTGACAGCCGGTATTCTTAAGAAATTTTATATATTTTCTGGCTAATTGTAATCTAAAAAAATGTTGTAGAATTATTAGTGTTTGATATTTTTAGTGTTTTTTATATAAATAATTCCAGGCCAGATATCTATATCATAAGCTTTAGATTGAAGTTATAAAAGGGGGGCGGGGGTGATTGTAGACGATCCGAGTAATATCGAAGATACTCCACGCAGCTTCAAATCAAAAACAAGCATTCTGGCTCCTGGGAATTATACTGTGGTATCTGATAATCCAAAACTCCACATGGATAATGATCCCGAGATGAAGCCATTGGAAGCAACCGAAGCATCATCCCAGAACCAAGAGTTTGTCAGCGAGAGCACGGAAACAAACCAGCCGGGCACCCCGCTCAGACACGCTGACCTTCGCACCCATGTAGATAAATCCCTGGCGAAGACTGGAAAACGGGAACTTGCAGAGATGGAAGATTCCCCCTTTGTGGATCCTTATTACAATGAAACTTATTTATACCTGATTCCCCGCGACTCAAAATCCCTCTTTATTATCTGGGAGGTCAGTGAAGATACCCGGGTTTATCTCACCCGCAAGTTCGGCGAGGATTTCTTTGAACACAATAAACTTATTCTCCGTGTCAGCCAGGTTACGGATGTGGATTATGACGGCACCAACAGCAATTATTCCTTCGAGGTGGATGATGATCTCCACTGGAAATGCGAATACTGGGTTGAGGTAACCGGGGGGGAATACTACCTTGCTGAAATCGGATACCGGGCAGCCGGCACCGACTTTTTTGAACGCGTTGCCAGTTCCAATACCGTCTTCATCCCCAGGAATGAAACCACGACGGCAGAGAAATACGCAGAGTGGGATTCCGTGGAAGTGGACCCCAATAATGTGGAGATGATCGTCGCTCCGGACGAATGGCGGCTGAACCTTTATCATTACTGGAAAAACCGGCGGCATCACGCGCCGGATGAGAGGGGTTACTGGTCGCTGGTGCTGCACCAGCACCTCCCCTTTGTGCGCCACCCGGAGCATGACGTTTCCCTGGAAGAACAGTGGTTCTTCGAGGCAGTGGTTTCGGTTTATACGCAACTGCTGCATCTCTTCTGGGAACTGGAGCGCGACAAGGTGGATTTCCGCCTTACCGTGAGCTTCTCCCCCACCCTGATTTCCATGATGCGCGATCCCTTATTGAAGATGCGGGCGGCACGCCATATTGACGAATGCATCGCCTTCGCGACCCAGGAACGGGATAATTCCCAGGGCAAGCCCTGGCATGATACGGTGGAGCAGACCCTGCATCGCTTCCATCTCGCGCGGGAAGTCTTCCGCGCTTACGAAGGCGATCTCACCCGGGGGTATCGGGATTTCCAGAAGATCGGCAAGCTGGAGATCATTACCTGCCCAGCGACGCACATGATCCTGCCGCTCTTTAATCACTTCCCGGAAGTTATCCGAGCCCAGTTACGCTTTGCCTGCGAACAATACCAACGAGTCTTTGAACGCGCTCCCCGCGGTGTTTGGCTGCCAGAAAACGCCTTCACCCCCGGGATTGATCGCTATCTTGCCGAGCAGGGCCTGAAGTGGTCCCTGGGCAGCGCGCGCTCCATCCTTTCCGGCGACACCCGCGCGTTTTACGATGGCAGGCTGCCGGTGATCACCCCTAGCGGCGTGGCCGCCTTTGGCATTGACGAGGAAACCCGCCAGCAGGTCTGGTCCCGGGAAAGCGGTTATCCCGGCCACATGCATTACAAGGAATGGTATCGCGATGTCGGTTATGATGCGGAGTGGGATTATCTGCCCCCCTACTTCAAGACCGCCAATGTCCGGCGCAATACCGGGATTAAGTACCATCGCATCACCGGGCAGGAAGTCCAGTTGAGCGAAAAGGATTACTATAACATCCCGGCCGCCGAGGCTGCGGTCAATGAACATGCTGCCCAGTTTGTGTATTACCGCGGGGTGCAGGTCAATCATCTGCATGACACCATGGGGGTCAAACCGTGCGTGGTCTCGGCTTATGATGCGGAACTCTTCGGTCATTGGTGGGAAGAAGGCCCGGCCTGGATCAATTCTGTTTTCCGCAAGATGCTATATGACCAGAACATTGTCCGCCCGATTACCCCGAGCGAATATCTGGCTGAGAACCCGCGCCACCAGAAGCTGATGCCTGGCGCTGCTTCCTGGGGCAAGAAGAATTTCTTCAGCACCTGGGTCGATGGTCGGGAGTACCAGCCGAACTGCTGGGTCTTCCGCCACTACTACCGCCTCTGCGGGCGGTTGCAGGAGCAGGCAATCCGCTACAAGACCACCACGGATCCGAGAATTATCCGCACCTTGAACCAGGCGGTACGGGAACTCTTCCTCGCCGTCTCTTCCGACTGGGGCTTCCTGATTGAAACCGGCCAAGCCGTGCGCTACGCAGAGCTCAAGATCGTTACCCATCTCGACCGCACCCGCCAACTTCTTACCCACCTGGAGAGCGGCAAACTCGACTCCTCCTACCTCGAAACCCTGGAAGAGGTTGATACTATCTTCCCCGGCGAGGAGATGGATTTCCGCGTCTTCTGCCCCTGAGAAACAACCCGACTCCGAACCACTCTAAATACTTATAGCAATTGGTATACAATTTATCTTGCATCCCGATCCTCAAATTTCCATAATAAAAAATGATAGTTGAGATAGCAAAACAGCTTAGGACAATTATAAGCAGATAAATATTTTATTCT
The DNA here is from genome assembly GCA_016927125.1 of Planctomycetota bacterium. Lineage (GTDB taxonomy): Bacteria > Planctomycetota > SZUA-567 > SZUA-567 > JAFGNG01 > JAFGNG01. The sequence goes on from JAFGNG010000138.1 coordinate 4,284, forward strand.
CTCGATACGAAAGTGTTCCCGGATAGTAAGATCAAGGGAGGTCTTTTCGTTTCTGCATTTAAATATAAATGAGTCAAGAGGGAGCTTGTGATGAACAGAGAAGAAGAGCAGGGTGGGATTGTCACGAAGCCGCCGGCCAAAAAAGAAGAAACTTCGATCACGATGGATTCTGTAACTTTTTTCTATCTCCTGGCCCATTACTGGCTGCCCAGGGAAACCATTCCCCATTCCACCGCGGTCAAGAGCTACACGCCCAACAACCTGGTTTTTATCAGCTTGGAGAAGCTCAAAGTGGGGCAACAGATCAGCCTGTGCCTGACTACGCCCAATGTACATTCAGAAGGTTTATACCCGCAAGTAATGGCCAAGGTGGCCAAGGTTGAGAAGGTTAATGAAATCTTTGAAATCGAAGCAGTCTTTGATCATGAGCTGCCGGTCGAGGCCCCGGTGGAGGGTAGCAGGCCGCAGAGGCTCAGGACCCAGATAGATTTTGAAGAACAGCGGGCCTGGCAGCGGCACGAGGTTAGTATCGATGCAGAGTTTCAGGTTGACCGGAACTCGGAGCCAATCCCCTGCAAGCTTCTTGATATCAGTAATGGCGGCGTCCGGTTATGCACTGCCGCCCGGTTAAAGAAAGATCAGAAGATCTGCCTGTCAACCAGCGATATGGGCACCGGACAATTGAAGAAGATGCTTTGCGCCGATGTCATGATCCATTGGGTCAGGCAAAAGCGGCATAACTATTTCGAAGCTGGCGGACAATTCCTGACAGTGAATTTCAAGGAGTGGCAGGCTTGATTTAAATCCTGCGATCTTTGAAAGCTAAGATCTTGCTAAAAAATCATTAGTTGCAAAAACCCCGGATCACCTTCGCGGTTGCCGTAGTTAAAAGTTCCTCCGCCCGGTGCATCGATTCCTCAATTGTCATCCCCACGGGCATCATGGAAAAGGCGGCGGTGAAGCCATTCTGCGCAAGGTCCCCCGGCGACATCTTGACCTGTCCGGCGATGGCAATGCAGGGGATGCCCGCGCGCTTCGCGGCTCGCGCAACTCCGACAGGGGCTTTACCATAGGAAGACTGGCTATCCAGCGCACCCTCCGCAGTTAGGACCAGGTCAGCGCCTGGCAAGGCTTTCGTAAGCCCAACCAGGTCCAGAACCAGCTCAACCCCGTTGACCAGTCTGGCGCCGAGAAAAGCCTTGAGCCCCGCAGCCAGCCCGCCCGCGGCGCCACCACCGGGAAGGGCGCGCACATTAATTCCGAGATCCTTTTCAATACAATCGGCAAGGTTGGTAAGGCCTTCTTCCAGAATCTCCACCTTCTCCGGGTCCGCACCTTTCTGGGGGGCATAGACCCTGGCCGCGCCGGAGGGACCCAGCAGGGGGTTCTGCACATCACAGGCTATCTCAAAGACGGCCGCCCTGGCTGTCGGGAGAAGCGCATCCAGATCAATAGTATTAATCTTCTGCAAGGAACCGCCAAGGGGGGCGAGTTCCTTGCCCTCAGCATCGAGGAAGCGGATGCCAAGGGCGGAGGCCATGCCAATCCCACCCTCAACAGTCGCGCTACCTCCTACCCCGACAATGATATGGCGCACGCCCAGGCGCAGTGCTTCCGCAATCAGCTCGCCGGTGCCGAAGGTTGAGGTCAGGAGGGGATCGCGCTCGGATTCGGCCAGCAAAGCCAGCCCGCTTGCCAGGGCCATCTCTACTACTGCAGCCTTGTCAGCTTTTATTGGCGGTCTGCCTGAAAAGACGCAAAATTCAGCAGCAACCTTTTGGCCGCGCGGCCCTGCCACTTGATGGGAGCGGATGTCCCCGTCCAAAGCTTCGGCAATAACCGCGACCATGCCGTCGCCGCCATCCGCGACGGGCAAGCGGATGATTTCACTATCGCTCTGTGCCTGCAAAACTCCCGCTGCCATAGCGGAGGCGGCTGCTTTTGCGGACAGGCTTCCCTTGAGGGCGTTGGGTGCGAGTACAATCTTCACCTTTATCTCCACCACAGGATCAGGATACCCAGGAGACCGCCCAGCAGGATCTCAATCGCCGTGATCGGCACCAGGTTGGCGCGCGGAAAAACCTGCCTGAGCCAGCCCTCAACCCGGTCGATAAAAACCAGGCATACCAGCCCGTCAATAATCATCAGAAATGAAATCACGATACCGATCTTGCTCCAGAGGCTCATGCTTCTTCCTCCAGGCCTGCACCTATCTAAAGTTGGGCAAGGGCTTCAGTCTCCGAAGCCACAGGTTTGTAAAAATGCAGCAGCCCGACACTCTCCAGGATCTTGGCAATCCGCTCGGAAGCGCCACTGATAAAGAGCTTATCCGAGATATGCTGGGATTCATAGGCCAATTGGTGCAATACTCCGATCCCGGCGCTGGCGATATAAGCGGTTCCCTTGAGATCAATGATCACGCCCCGCTTGGAATCCACAAAATCGGAATTCACCAGGCTGGAAAGATGCATGGCTGATTCATAATCGAGGTGGGAGGGAAAGTGCAGGATCAAGACATCGCTGTCGGATTCAATCGCGGGGGGGGTCTCCGGACCGCGGTCCGGGATTGCCTGCCCGAGCGCCCTGGCGACCATGCGGGTGGCCTCGCGGATATCCACCGGCCTCGGCAGGTAATTGATTGCACCCTCCCGGATGGCGAGGCCGGCGGCATGGCTGACGGAGAGATGGCACATCAGGATAAAGGGAGGGGCTTCTTCCCGGAAGACATCCTTGATCTGTTTCAGCAATTCCACCCCGGTCTCGTCTTCCAGTTCCTGTTCCGCAATGATCAAATCAGGCAACCTGATGCGCAGATGCCTGAAGGCTTCTTTCGCGTTTTTAACATTGCATACTTCCAGAGCCTGCGCCCGCAAGGCAGTCAGCAATAGATTCAAATCCCGGTTTTCATTGCTGATTACTAAAACCTCAGCCATATTACCCCCAGTATATTCTATAAGCCAAAAAAACATAATCATCTGCGGCGAACGGAGCTACAACTGTCAATCCAAAAATATGCACCCGTCCGGGATAGTCAAGAAAAAACGGACGCCGGGAAAATCCGGGCGCCCGTAAAAAGCTTCAAGGAATAATCACGGCGAATTATTTCTCAGTCTTCTTCTTTTTGCTAGTGCTCTTCTTGGCGGCGGCTTTCTTTTCCGCCGCGGGTTTTTTCTTTTTGGGAGCGGCTTTCTTGGGAGCTTTCTCTTCCGCTTCCGGCATTTCAGCTTTCCTTGCGGCCTTGGGTTCCACTCGGGCCTTGGTGCGTTTCGGGGCACCCTTCTGCTTAATCTCTTCTTCTACCAGTTCGAAGAGGCAAAGCGCGCCGCCATCGCCGATGCGATACTTGTCCAGATGCAGGATCCTGCAAAAGCCGCCGTTGCGCTTGGCATAACGCGGGGCGATTTCACTGAAGAGATGCCTCACAACGGTTTTGTTGTCCAGGATTGCGATCGCCCGGCGGCGATCCGCCAGGGTCCCACGCTTGGCGATGGTTACCAGCTTCTCAGCCAGGGGCCGGGCTTCTTTGGCTTTGGCCGGAGAGGTAACTACCTTGCCGTGCTCAAAGAGGCTGGCGACAAGATTCCGCAACATGGCCTTGCGATGACTGGAATTCCGGTTGAGTTTTCGACCTCGTTTTAAATGACGCATTTTTTCTTGCCTGCCATTAACTGTGATTGAAGCCGGCCTTGCTTAGCCGGCGAAGGTTTTATTATTTATCTTCTTTAAACTTAGCAACTTCCATGCCGAAAGAGAGCCCGGCTTCGGCCAGCTTAGCCTTGATTTCTTTCAGGCTGGTCTTGCCGAAATTACGGACCTGCAGCATGTCGCTTTCGGTATTCTTAACGAGATCAAAGAGAGTCTTGATCCCTTCCGCAGAGAGGCAGTTGGCCGCCCGTACAGAGGGATCCAGGACCGAGACCGGCTCGGAAAGCTTGGCCAGGAGTTCCTGATCCTCAGTGGTCATCTCGGTATAAGCGCTTTCCTGGTCCGGGAGGGTTTCCTGTTCGAGCTCTTCGCCGATATCAAAGTATTTGACGAAGGGCACCAGGTGCTTGCGCAAAATGGTAGAGGCTTCCACCAGGGCTTCCTCGGGCTTGACCGTGCCGTTGGTCCAGATTTCCAGGATCAGACGGTCATAGTTGGTCATCTTGCCGACGCGGGTATCCTCGGTGCTCCAGCGGGTACGCCTCACCGGCGAGAAGGCCGCGTCCATCGGAATCGTCCCGAGGGGCATTTCCGGATTGATCAATTCTTCCGAAGTCTTATAACCACGCCCGCGGGCCACCGTCAGTTCGGCTGAGAAAGTCGCTTTTTCATCTACAATCGTCGCAATCAGGTGATCCGGGTTGATGATCTCGATGTTCTGGTTGGTTTCGATATCACCGCCCTTGACTTCGCCGGCGCCGGTTTTATGGATCTTGATGATCTCGGGACCGTCACCACGCATCTTCATCAACAAGCCCTTGAGGTTCAGGATGATATTGGTGACATCTTCATAAATCCCGGGGATAGCGGTAAATTCATGCGTCGCGCCCTCAAAGAGGACGCTGACCGGCGCCACCCCTTCGATACTGCTCAGGAGCACTCGGCGCAGGCTGTTGCCTACCGTGATGCCATAACCGCGTTCAAACGGCTCGGCGACAAACTTCCCATAGGTATCGCTGTGGGTTTCTTCTTCAACTTCCACTCGAGTCGGAAGTTCAAACCCCCTCCAACGCATACGCATTTGTTTTCCCTCGCTCACCAAGTATAGTTATAGACCTTCGGCTTCTTTATTCCGATCCTTGGCCGCAACCGGAATTTATCGCCTTGAAAGATAAACCGATTACACCCTACGCTGCTTTTTCGGCCGGCAGCCGTTATGCGGCAGCGGGGTAACATCCACGATAGCCTTGACGCTTAAACCCGCTGCCTGCAGGCCGCGGATAGCGCTTTCGCGCCCGCCGCCAGGGCCTTTGACCTGGACTTCCACCTCACGCATCCCCATCTTCTGGGCTGCTTCGGCGCAGGTTTCGGCAGTCTTCTGGGCCGCGAACGGGGTGCTCTTGCGGGTACCCTTGAAGCCGTTGGCGCCGGCCGTGGACCAGACCAGGACATTGCCATAGATATCGGTGATGGAAATATTGGTATTGTTGAAGCTCGCCATAATATGGGCAACGCCCTTGGTGACGTTCTTCTTTACCTTCTTCTTATGATAGCGTTTGGCCATCTCTAAAACCGCTCCTTGCTAAGTATGTAAAAGTAGTCCTTATCTGTTTCGGGGTTTTTTACCGCATCGCCTTAACGCTCTTCTTGCCGGCCACAGTCTTTTTACGGCCCTTCCGGGTCCGGGCGTTGGTGCGGGTACGCTGTCCGCGCACCGGCAAGCCGCGAATGTGCCGCAGCCCGCGGTAACAGCCGATTTTCTTCAAGCGCGTGATATTCTGCGCGATCTGCCTGCGCAACGGTCCTTCCACAACGTAGTTTTTACTAAGGAGCGTGGCGATCCTGCTCAGTTCGTCTTCAGTCAGGTCCTTCGCCCGCTTCATCGGATCGATGCCGATGTTAGCCAACACTTCAAGGCTGGTGCGCGGGCCGACGCCGTAGATATAAGTCAGCGCGACCTTGATCACTTTGTCATTGGGGACGTCAACACCTACAATTCTCGGCACTTTCTATTCCTCCTCAAAACCGGGATGAACCAGGGGATGCATGGGTCCATCCCGCGGCAGCTCCCTATTTGCCTTGCCGTTGTTTGTGGCGGGGGTGCGATTTGCAGATTACCCGCACCACACCGTTGCGCCTGATAATTTTGCAGTTTTCACAGCGCCGTTTTACTGAGGGCCGGACTTTCATAGCCTTATCTCCAGTCTTAAATCATACCTCAGCTCTTTAGCTTCGGTAAGTAATGCGTCCTCGCGATAAATCATAGGGCGAAAGCTCCACCGTGACCGTGTCGCCCGGCACAATCTTGATGAAATTGCGCCGCATCCGGCCGGAGACATGGGCCAGGACCTTATGCCCATTTTCCAGCTCGACCTGGAAGCGCGCGTTTGGCAGCGATTCCTGGACGACAGCCTGGACCACGATGGCTTCTTCTTTCGCCATTACAAACCACTCCAGTTTAAACAGTCCATACGCTATTACGCGGTCAGGATAATCGGCCCCTCGGGGCCAACCGCGATTGAATTTTCAAAGTGCACCGAAGGCATCCGGTCGCGGGTTACGGTAGTCCACCCGTCTTCCAGAACCACGACATCTTCTCCTCCGGCATTGATCATCGGTTCAATAGCGAGGACCATTCCTACTTCCATCACAATGTTGCGCATGGTAAAACTGCGCGACACAAAATTTGGGACCTGCGGGGGTTCGTGCATGGCCCGGCCAATGCCATGGCCCACGAACTTCTTCACCACAGAATACTTCTTCGCTTCGGCGCAGTCCTGGATGGCGCGGCTGATTCTGGAGAGAGGTACTCCCGGCCGCATGAACGAGGTCGCTTCCTCCAGGGCCTTGATGCCAGTTTCCAGCAGGCGCTGGGTTTTGCGTCCGGGTTTCCCTACCGCAAAGGTCCGGGCCGCGTCGCCGAAAAATCCATCCTTGGCAACACCGATATCGATAGATATTAAATCGTTATTTTTTAAAATCCTCTCCGCACTTGGAATCCCGTGAACAACCTCTTCATTGATCGAAGCGCAGATCGAGCTGGGAAAAGGAGCCACGCCTTTAACCGCGGAAGGGTAACCTTTAAATGCCGGCGTCCCTCGACGTTCAAGGATAAAGGCTTCCACCGCTTGATCCAACTCCAGGGTACTTACTCCCGGGGCAATCAAACTTTCAACCAGGCGAAGCGCGTCTCCTACAATCTTTCCGGGCGAACGCATAATTTCTAATTCTTCAAGCGATTTCACAATTGGCAGTTGCGACATCCAAAAACCTCTTTTAACGCCTGCGTCCGCGGACCGACTTTCCTCCCTTGACGAAACCGTCGTAATGTTTATTCAATAAATGGCTCTCTACCCGCTGTACCACGTCCAGGGCGACGCCCACCACGATTAGCAAGCCGGTTCCGCCCAGGAAGGAGGCATGCCCGAAGGGGATATCCATGGCCTTGCTGACAAAGGTCGGGACGACCGCGACAAAGCTGAGGAAGATCGCTCCCGCCAGGGCAATGCGGGTCATAATTCTTTCCAGGTGATCGGCAGTCCTCTTGCCGGGGCGGATGCCCGGGATGTAGCTGCCGTTTTGTTTCAGGTTATCCGCCATCTCATTCGGGTTAAAGGTAACCGCGGTATAGAAATAGCAGAAAAAGACAATCAAGCCGACATAGGAAACCATCCAGAAGAACCCGCCGTACTGGAAGTACTGCCCGCCGCCGATTGCGCTCAGGATATACTGGGGCAGGATCAGGAGCGACTGCGCGAAGATGATCGGAATCACGCCGCTCTGGTTGACCCTTAACGGCAGGAAGCTCCGCGCTCCGCCATAGACCTTGCGGCCGCGGGTAGCCTTGGCCTGGTGCACCGGCACGCGCCGCTGGCCCAGCGTAATCAAGACTACGGCCAAGACCATGCCTAAGAAGAGCAGGATCAGGATAAAGATATCCATCAGTTCAATATTGCCGCTAGCGCCCATACCGCCGAGATTCAAGTCGCCCGCGAGGTAGCTGATGGTATTGGGCAGGCGGGCAATAATCCCGGCCATAATGATGAGCGAAATGCCGTTGCCAATGCCAAATTCGTCAATCTGCTCGCCCAGCCACATCAACAACAGGGTGCCACAGGTTAAAGCCATAATGCCGTAAAACAAGAAAGCTCCACCACTTAAAATATCATCTGAAAGCAGGAAGCTGTTAGGCGGATTGGAGATACGTTGGGAAAGGAGCCCATTGCAGATCAGTCCGCCCTGCACGATACAGAGGAAGACGGTCGCAATCCGGGTATACTGGGTAATCTTCTTGCGCCCGGTCGGGCCTTCGCGCTGGAGCCTCTCCAGGGCGGGGATAATGCCCACGAGAAGCTGGAAAATAATGGAAGCGGTAATGTAAGGCATAATACCGAGGGCAAAGAGCGCGCCCCTGCCGATGGCGCCGCCGGTAAACATATCAGCCAGAGAGAGCACCTTGCCGAGGGCGCCTTCTTCCGAACTGTACTGGCGGATGGTTTCGCTGACCTTCTGCACATCAATTCCCGGGATCGGTACAAAGCAGCCGAACCTGAAGATTACCAGAATCATAGCCGTGAAGAGTAACTTACGGCGCAATTCCTTGATTTTGATGATGTTTGCAAAGGAATCAAGCATCAGTTTCTGCCTTCCCTGCTGTCGGTTTCGGGGTAGTTGCCTGGCCCATAATCTCCACGCTGCCGCCGGCTTGCTCAATCTTCTCGCGGGCGGTCTTGCTGAAGGCGTGCGCCTTGACCGTCAACTTCTTGGTCAAGCTGCCGTTAGCAAGAACCTTGATATTCCCAATCTTTTTGCAATAGCCCTTGGCTTTCAAGGTTGCCGGGTCGACAGTTTCACCGATTTCGAAGAGGCGCTCCAGGTCAGCAAGGTTGACCGGCTGGTAAACCTTGCGGAAAATGGCGTTGTTGAAGCCGCGCTTGGGAGCGGTCCGGAAGATCTGCATCTGGCCGCCTTCAAGCTTCAGCAGGCTTTTGGAGTTACGCTGGCCGAAACCCTTGTGGCCGCGCCCGGCAGTCTTGCCGGTGCCGCTGGCTTCGCCGCGGCCGACGCGCTTGCGGCGCTTGTGGGGTTTGGATAACTTGTTAATGTCAGTGATATTCACGAGATCTTCACTCCTCTCAAGCTCTCAACCAACTCATGGCTGCGCAGGCTCTTAAGCGCATTCACAGTGGCTTTGACCAGGTTCTTGCGGTTGTTACTGCCAAAGCTCTTGGTCAAGACATTGCGAACTCCCCCCATCTCAAGGACGGTCTTGACCGTGGAGCCGGCAATGACACCCGTACCGGGACCGGCCGGGACTAGCACCACATGCGCCGCGCCGAACCGCCCGTGAACCTCATGCGGGATCGTGCCATCGCCAACGAGCGGGAAGGGAGCGACATTGCGGCGGCCAATCTTGATCGCCTTCTGAATTGCCATGGGAACTTCCTTGGCCTTGCCATAACCCGCGCCGACCGTACCCTTGCCATCGCCGACTACTACCAGGGCGGCAAAGGAGAGGCGGCGCCCACCCTTGACCGTTGCGGAACAACGGAAGATGCCGCCAGGCACCAGGGTGTCGGTAAATTCGTCTTCGGGTTGGTCGCTGTCTTCGCGACGCTTCGGCCCGCGGCGCTTGCCGCCGTCGCGCTTGCCTTCGCGGTCACCACGGTCGCCACGGTCGCCACGTCCACGTCCGCCGCGTTCCTCGCGGCCTCCGCGGCCTCGGGGAGCCTTCTCCACCGGCGGGGGAGGGGTTTGACCTTCCGGAGCAGCAGTTGCTTCCGGCACGGCTTCTGCGGGTGCGTCTGCTTCCGGCTGCGGGGTTTCTGCAGGCATTTCTTGTTCGTTATTCTTTGAGACTTCTTCAGACACTGTCCTGTCTCCTAAAACTTGAGGCCGCCCTTGCGCGCGGCATCGGCCAAGGCCTTGATCCGCCCGTGGTATTGGCGTCCACCACGGTCGAAAACCACCTGGGTGATCTTCTGTTCAGCCGCCTTCTGGGCAAGCAATTCTCCAACCGCGGCGGCTGCTTTGATGTTGCCTCCGTACCCTACCGAGCTGCGGAGCGCGGGGGTCTGGGTGGAAGCAGCCACCAGGGTGGCGCCGCTGTTATCATCTATAATCTGGGCATAAATATTCTTAAGCGAACGGCATACACACAACCGCGGGCACTCCTTGGTTCCCGAGAGCTTCTGCCGTATCCGCTGATGGCGGCGTTTGAGATCCATACGCTTCTTTTTGTTCTGATTCATGCTAATTTACTCGCCTTTTAATTCCAGCAAAAGAAAATCCAAGCCATTAAGCCGTGCCGAAGGTCTTGCCTTCCAGACGGCGGACGTGTTCGTCGGCATAGCGTACGCCCTTGGCCTTATACGGGTCGCACTTGCGGACACTGCGGATCCGGGCGGCGGTTTCACCCACCAACTGCTTGTCGATGCCCTTGACAATGACATCCATCTCCTCACGGCTGACCGCCTTGGGCACTTCAATCTCAATGCCTTGCGGGCAGGTGACCGTAACGGCGTTAGCAAAGCCGACCTGCAGGACCAGGTCCTTGCCCTTGAGTTCCGCGCGGTAGCCGGTGCCCTGCACCTTGAGGGTCTTCTGGTACCCCTCGGTGACGCCCTTGACCATGTTGGTGATGAGGCGCTGGTAAAGCCCGTGTAGGGAGCGGTGGTAGCTGGTTTCGTTGTTGCGGGTTACCACGATCTCCTTGGTTTCGGCCTGGATCTCTACCGTAATCCCCGGCACCAGGGCCTGTTTAAGCTCACCCTTGGGCCCTTTGACAAAGATTTCATTTCCGGCGAGCCGTGCCTCGACGCCGCTGGGTATTGCTACCGGCTGTTTTCCAATTCGCGACATAACTATTTGCCTTGTATAGTAATCATAATGTCCAATAGTTTACCAAACGCTACAGAGAACCTCGCCGCCGACCCGCTGCAAACGGGCCTCGCGGTCGGAAAGAATGCCCTTGTCGGTGCTGATGATGGAGATCCCAAGGCCATTAAGGACTTCTGGGATACTATCAACATCGGTGTAGAGGCGCCGGCCAGGACTGCTTCCGCGCACGATCTTCTGGATAACCTTCTCGCCCTCAGGTCCGTACTTGAGGCTGATTACCAGGGTGTTCTGCGGTGAAGACTCTACAAACTCAAAATCTGTAATAAAACCCTCGCGCTTGAGAGCCTCGGCAATGCCGAGTTTTACCTTGGTGCTGGGCATGCTGACTGTCTTCTTGCCAACAGCATTGGCATTACGGATGCGGGTCAACATATCAGCAATGGGATCGGTCATGCTCATAAATACGCCTTTTGCCGTTATCTTTCTAATCGTTCCAATTGAAATAAACCAATACCACCTGGGTTTAACTCAAATCTTAAAAGCCTCGCGGCTCCTGGCCTGCCTCGCAGCATTTCAGCCCGCGGCACAGGTTACCAGCTCGCCTTTACCAGTCCGGGGATCTGGCCGTTACTCGCCAATTTACGGAAGCACAAGCGGCAAATTTGGAATTTACGATAAACCGCCTTCGGGCGTCCGCAAAGCTGGCAACGGTTATAAGCCCTGGTCTTGTACTTGGGTGGCCGGGAAGCCTTAACCTTTAAACTCGTCTTAGCCATGTTTCTCCAGTTCTCTATTAAACAGCCGTAGCGGCCTTGTCTTCCGGCTTCTGGAAGGGCATGCCCATGAGTTCCAGCAGCCGACGGCTTTCCTCAGCCTTTTTGCTTCCAGAAATTACAATGGTGATATCCATCCCGAGCGGAATGTCAGAACGGTCAGGATCGATTTCGGGGAAGGTATACTGGTCTTCCAGCCCGAGGGAATAATTGTACTGCTGGTCGAAGGCATTAGCCTTCACCCCGCGAAAGTCGCGGATACGGGGCATCGCCACATTCATCAGCCGGTCGAGGAACTCATACATGCGCTTGCCGCGCAGGGTTACCCGGCAGCCGACGTTCCAGCCAATGCGAAGCTTGAAGTTGGAGACCGCGCGCTTCGCCTTGGTGATGACCGCGCGCTGCCCGGTAATCTGGGTAAGGTCTTCTACGGCGTGCTCAAAGACTTTATTATCCGCCAGGCCTTTGCCCAGACCCATGTTCAGGCAGACC
>JAFGNG010000139.1 GCA_016927125.1 Planctomycetota bacterium
CCCCGAAGCAGGCGCCCCAGCGTCCGGGTTCCCTCACCATCGGCTTTGAAGAAGGTGTCCCGGTCCGCTTGGATGGCCGCAAGCTGAAACCCCTGGCAGTCCTGCAAAAGCTCAATGCCCTCGGCGGCCGCCATGGCGTGGGGCGGATTGACATGGTGGAAAGCCGCTTTGTCGGCATGAAGAGCCGCGGGGTTTATGAGACCCCCGGCGGTGCCATCCTGATGGCAGCGCACCGTGATCTCGAAGGCTTGACCATGGATCGCGACCTGCACTACCTGAAGGAAACCCTGATGCCCCGCTTCGCTGCCCTGGTCTATAATGGCCTGTGGTTTACCCGCGAGATGGACGCGCTGATGGCCTTCCTCTATGAAAGCCAGCGGTACGTGACCGGCACGGTCAATCTAGAACTTTACAAGGGTAATATCACTGTTACCGGCCGCCAGAGCCCTTGCAGCCTGTACGAATCCGCTGTCGCCAGCATGGAGGCAGATGCAGGCGCCTATAACCAGGCGGACGCGACCGGTTTTATCCAGCTCCACGCCCTGCCGCTAAAGGCGCATGCCCGGCGGGTTCGGAAACTACTTAAACAAAAATAACCACGCCCCGCTTCAGTGCGGGACAAAACCCCAGAATAAAAGCCGGCCGGCATCCTGAGGGATGCCGGCCGGTTTTATTACTTTGCTTGGCCTATCAACCCTTGCTAAAGTAATTCTGGTACAGGCTGACAGGATTACTAACTCTTATTCTTTTTCGGCTTCCGGATTGGGCTGGATATCAACTATTTCCAATTCTGAAATTAAAACTGTGTTGGGAGGAATCACATTGCCGAGACCGCGTTCGCCGTAAGCCATATCCGAGGGGATAAAGACGCGGTACTTGCTGCCCTTATTCATCATCATCATGGCTTCGGTCCAACCCGGGATAGCCTGGTTGGCGGCACGCAAAGGGGTTTGTCCGCTGTTGATTTCGGTGCCGTCGATCAGTTGATTCTTAAAATTAAGCTGCACCAGGTCGGTTGATTTGGGCATTTCTCCCTTGCCTTCCTGCAACACTTCGTACTGCAGGCCGCTCCAGGTTGTTTTGACACCTTCTTTTGCCTTATTGGTTTCGAGGAAAGCCTCTCCGTCTGCCTTGTTCTTTTCGACAAAGGCCTTAAATTCCGCTTCCCGTTTGGCTTGCACCTTCTCGCTGAAAGAGGTCATGATCGCCTTGACCTCCTCTTGGGAAAGAGGCGATTCCATTTCGTCGAGTTTATTAAGCACTCCCTGCATGACAAATGCCTGGTCGATTTCAGCTTTAATCTGTAAAAGTTCAGTGCCTTTCTGCCTGCCAAAGGCATAACCAAGTTTAATGGGATCCCCTTCCGAGTTGCTGAAAGATTCCTTCAAGCCAATAATAAACTGCTCAAGATCGAGTTTATCCTTGAACGGCGCAATGCTGCTGGCGATATTCTGTCCGATGATATAGCTCGCTTTTTCACGCTCTGAATTCAAGGCCGGGACTTCGTCCCTGGCAAACGTCGGGGTGCTGGCGGCCTCAGCCTCCTCCGCAGCGGAAACGCCAAGGGAAATAGAAAAGACCAGGGCAACAATAACGCTGCTACCAAGTAACTTTCTCATTCCAAACTCCTTTCTACGATTATAAAATATTAAGCAATAAGTACCCGTTTAAAGCCTGAGATTCACAAACTCCATAGCCGGGAATTACACTAACGGCCATCAACCTAAAGCGTAGCGGAACTCCGGATTTTGTCAATGTTTTGCTTTAGATTCTAAATAATCCGCTGTCTTAAGAGATCTTCCATGGACACAGCCCCTGCATTTCGCTATCTTTATTTGCTGAAATTAAATATCCAGATTAGAGGTAATTTCCCGCGTCAAACCCGGGATTGTTGAGGATTTCCCGGAATTCGGCGTGATTTTTGGATTACTGTTGAAGGGATAGCAGGTATGCATGTGATTTTGATTGGTCCCCCGGCCAGTGGTAAAGGCACCCAGGCAGCGGTTCTCAAGGAACGGTTCCAGATTGCGCATATCTCCACTGGCGATATGTTGCGTGCGGCGATGAAGGCCGGAACCCCCCTTGGTAAGGAAGCGGAAAATTATATGAGCACAGGGCAATTGGTGCCGGATGAACTGGTCATCAAGCTGGTCCTGGAACGCCTGAAGCAGGATGATGCCAAGAGCGGTTTCCTGCTGGACGGCTTTCCCCGCACCCGCGCACAGGCGGAAGCGTTGGATGAGGCTTTGAACCAAGCCGGGAAAGCGATTGACGCGGTGGTCTTCGTGGATGTGCCGGATAAAACTGTGGTTGAGCGGATTACCGGCAGGCGCAGCGATCCCGAGACCGGGGCTATCTATCACCTGCAATTCAATCCCCCTCCCCCCGAGGTGGCAGATCGGGTAATCCAGCGCGATGATGATACCGAGGGCGCGGTCAAGGTCCGCCTGGAGAAATACCATAACGAGACCGAGCCGATCATCCCCTTCTATCGGGAAAAGGGTGTACTGAAAGAAATTAACGGTTTGGATACCCCGGCAGCGGTGACCGCGGCAATCTTGGAAGTGCTGGCATAAGGATTTAGAATTTCTTGCGCTTCCCGCCCTTGCTCCATTTTGGCCGGGGCAGCCCCCGCTTGCGGTGCTTCTGGGACTTCTGGCTGGGGGTGTAATCGATCGGGGCGTTGAGATCCAGCAGGCGATCGCGGAGGATAGCCGCGTCTTCATAGCGCATCTCCCGCGAAGCCTGCATCATTTCTTCTTCTAAAATTTCAATCTCGATGACGCGTTCCTCATCCGGGATCATTATCGGCGCGGCCAGGCGTTTCTCCTTCTTGACCAGGTAATCCTCCAGGCCAGTGGCGATGGCGCGCTCTACATTGCGCGGGGTGATCCCGTGCTCGGTGTTGTACTTCCTCTGGTACTCCCGGCGCTTCTCCGTCTCCTCGATGGTTTCCTGCATGGCTGCGGTCATCTTTGCCGCATAAAAAAGGACGCGCCCCTCGACATTGCGTGCGGTCCGGCCA
>JAFGNG010000140.1 GCA_016927125.1 Planctomycetota bacterium
ACCACCGGTTCGGGGCGAAAGATGATCCAGGCGGTAATCGGCGCGGACCTGGCGATCAATGAGATCACTGCCCACGCGCGCGCGGCGGTCTTCCTCGACCCGGAAGTCGATACTATCCTGGAACTCGGCGGGCAGGATGCCAAGTTTACCCAACTCCAGGACGGCGTGGTTTACAATTCCATTATGAATTACGTCTGCGCGGCCGGGACCGGCTCTTTTATTGAAGAGCAGGCGCTCAAGCTCGGGGTGCCGATTGAAGATTTCGCGGACCTCGCCATGGGCGTGGAATGCCCGAAAACCTCCGACCGTTGCACCGTCTACATGGAGCGCGACCTGGATATCCTGCTGGCGAAGGGCTGGAGCAAGCCCGCGGTAGCCGCAGCAGTCCTCCATAGTGTGCGCGATAATTACCTCAACAAGGTCGTGGGCGGCCTTTACATTGGCAAGCATATCTGTTTCCAGGGCGCGACCGCGCGCAACCGCGCTTTGGTCGCTGCCTTTGAATCCGAACTCGGCGCCCCCATCAGCGTCTCCCCCTTCTGCCATGTCACCGGCTGTATCGGGATGTGCCTGCTCGTGCAAGAGCGCGCCAGTAATCAGACCACTTTCAAGGGTTTGGATTTCGCGGATCAAAATGTCTTTGTGGAGTATGAAACCTGCGAGCTGTGCCATAACCTCTGCAACCTTTCTATCATCCATACCGAAAGCGGGACGGTGGCCTGGGGACTGAAGTGCGGCCGCGATTATGCTTCAGATAAGCCGGTGGTCAAAAAGGTCACGGGGTATGATTATCTGAAGCGGCGGGATATCGCCTGGCGGAAGATTACCATCCCCACCCACACCGGCCCGAAGATCGGCCTGCCCCGCAGCCTTGGGATGTACGGGTACATGCCGCTCTGGCAGACATTCTTCAGCGCCTTGGGTTGCCAGGTTGTCATCAGCCCGAAGAGCACGGAAGCCATGTTCAAGTCCGGGATCGCAGTATCAACGGCGGAATACTGCGCCCCCGTCCAGCTCAGCCACGGGCACGTGAAGTATCTGCTGGACGAAGAGGATGTGGATTATATCTTTATCCCGCATATGATTCGGGAAGACAACCACTATGGCTTTACCGATGCCTGCTTCTGCGCTTATCTGCAGGCGCACCCGGGGGTCTTGTCCTCGATTGAGGGTTTAAATCTGGATGGCAAACTGATTGCCCCGGTTGTGCAGTTCCAACTTGGCGAAAAGTACATGGTCGATAAGCTCCATGATGCCATCAGCCCGAAGCTTTATATATCCAGGCAGCAGGTCCGCGATGCTTACCGTGCGGGTTACGCGGCGCAATCTTCCTTCCGGAAAGAAGCGGTCAGAATCGGAAATGAAGGGCTGGAAAATATCCACCGTAATAATGAGCTTGGCATTGTCATTGTCGGGCGGCCCTATAACGCCCTCGACCCCGTAATGACCCTGGACCTGCCACGCAAGATCGCGGAGATGGGATATAATGTCCTCTTCCTGGACCAGCTCCAACTCGATTACCGGGTCGTCGCCGGGGAATACCGGAACATGTACTGGTATTATGGCCAGAATATCCTGGCAGCGGCGGAGTATATCCTCGCCCATGACAACCTCTTCGGGGTGTATTTCACCAATTTTATGTGCGGCCCGGACAGCTATATCATGACTTATTTCAAGGAAACCATGGCGAAGAAGAAGAAGCCGTATATTGTCCTGCAGTTTGACGGTCATGGCGCCGACGCCGGGTATCTCACCCGGATCGAAGCCGCACTGGAAAGCTTCCATGCCTGGAAGGAAACGCTCCCGCCGAGGGTGCTGCCCGCGGCCAAACCTGTTGCCCGGGAAGCAATGGTGGGAGTATAAGTGATGAAGCTCACCTCCGACTGGCATATCCATACTCCCCATTCGTGTGATTGCGGCCTTGGCCTCAAGGCCGGCGTCCAGATGTCCACGCTGGTTGAACAGGCCGGCAGGAAGGGCATTAGTGATCTCGGCATTACTGATCATGTCCATACCGGTTATAACCTGGATGATATCTTCCGCGCTAAAAAGGAGTTCGATACCCTGCCCTTTGCGCCTCGGTTTCATTTTGGCGTGGAGGCAAGCTGCGTTTCGCAATGGGAACTGGCTGAAATCGAGAGCGGCAACCAACTCGCCAAGACCTCTGGCCTGCGGGAGGGGGGGCCGCCCGGAGCGCCTCTCGCCATTGCCATCACCGAGGAGGATCTCAGGGAGTACGGGATTGAATACGTGATCGGCTCGGTCCACTGGCCGATGTATATCCCTTTCGAGCGCGAGGCAATCATCGCCGACTACCACCGCCAGAACCTCTTCCTGGCGCAGCATCCGCTGGTTGACATTGTCGGCCACCCCTGGTTCTGGGAGGGGCACTGGCGCGATGAGGACGGCAAGTACCGCAACGAGCCCTGGATCGACGACTTCGGCAAGATCCCGCTCTCCCTGCATGATGAGTTCGCAGCAGCGCTCACAGAGAATGACACGGCGGTGGAGATCAATTCCCTGACCTGTCTCTTCAACCACCGCTACCCGGACGAATTTACCGTGCAGTATGTCGATTACCTGGCCTACCTGCATGAACGCGGAGTGAAGTTCGCCATCGGAAGCGATACGCACGGGCCGGAATACAACAATGGCTATGCCGCGGCCGAACCCCTGCTGGAATCAATCGGCCTGAGCGATGACGCTCTCTGGCGGCTGCCTGCCCGTGAGGAAGTTGGTAAAACAGAGTAAGACCTCGTCAAACTCAAGGAGAATTTTCCTGATGCCATCCTACCGCAAAACCGGAATCGTGCTGGGAGAGAAACGCCTGGAGGAACACCGGGTTCTCGGTCCCGGGGAGGGCCGGTTCATGTTTATTCCGCCCATGTGCCCCTTTGCCGCCCGGCTGATGGCGGCGGTCTTTCGCGCGATCGGTTACCAGGCGGAGATGCTGGTAGAGAATGATGAAACCCTGGCGCTGGGTTACAAGAATACGGCCGGGGGCGAGTGCGTGCCCTGCCCCTGCACCACGGGGGCGCTAATCCACGCAATGCAGAAACGCAACCTCAAACCGGAACAGGTCATCTTTTTCATGCCGACTTCCTGCGGGCCGTGCCGCTTCGGGCAATATGCCCAGCTCAATGAGATTATCTTCAAAAAGCTGGGGTGGGAGAAGATCGAGCAGTTCAGCCCCTCAGCGGAGAACGCTTATGCCGGGATGGATTTGACTACCCGCAAGAATATCTATCACTCGGTGATCATCGCTGACATTATCCGCAAGCTCGGCATGAAGCTGCGCCCCTACGAACGCAACCCCGGCAGCGTTGACCTCTTTTTAGAGGAATGGATGCGAAAATTCGAAAAGGTTTTTGAGCATACCAACCCGGACGCGGCCAAGGCCCTGGAGAAGCTGGTGGATGCCGCGGGGGAACTATCCATCAAGAATGAAAAGCGCCCCCTGGTCGGCATTGTCGGGGAGATCTATGTCCGCTCCGACCCCTTTATTAATATGAACCTCTATCGCCGGATCGAAGAGTTGGGCGGGGAGGCCTGGCTGGCGCCCTCGAGCGAGTGGATCCTCTACACCTCTGAATGCACCCGCTTGGTCGCCAAGGAAAAGGGTGACACCGCGCTCAAGCGGGTCTATAAATGGATGGAGGGGCACTGGTTCGTCTCGGTGGAGAAGAAATATTATGATATTGCCGAACCCATTCTGTACGACCGCCGAGAACCGCATATCCCCGAGATTATCGCGATCGGCGAACAATATCTCCCCTGGCAATACGAAGGCGAGGCGATCCTGACCCTGGGCCGGGCTAAGCTCTTCAAGGAGCGCGACGGCGCGCAG
>JAFGNG010000141.1 GCA_016927125.1 Planctomycetota bacterium
ATGTACTTGTCGGACATTTATACGATCAGTGCGAACCTCGCCGGGATCCCGGCACTCAGCCTGCCCTGCGGGGAGTCCGGCGGGATGCCGATTGGCGTGCAGATCATGGCGCACCACTTCGAGGACGCCAAGCTGCTGGCCGTCGCGGGGGCGCTCGAAGCCGCCCTCGGCAATGCCAACCGGGTGGCCGCGTTATAAATCGAACTAATAATACTGCCATAAGATACTGGGCACGGCTCGCCGTGCCCCTACTTTTATTCCTCCGGTTGGAGAACCGGAACCACTTGATGTTTTATGGCGCAGGCTCTCCAGCCTGCGGGGTATTATCTTACCGCTTCAGCTTCTGCACACCTTCGGGCAGCGGAATGTATTTCACCATGGCTTCGTAGACTTCCCGGCATTTAAAGAAGAGCTTTTTGCCGCCGTCGAGGGCGCTCTGGAGGTAGAGGACGTAATGGCGGCGGAAGTTCTGCCGGTCATTCTCTTCGGAATAGATCCCCGCTTTCTCCCGGACATTTTTCTGCTTACGGCGATACTCCCAACGCACGGTCGAGTAGGCCGCCATCAAGGTTTCGCTGCCAAGCAAGTCCATGCCCGAGCTCGCCTTGCTCGTATCCCACCGGAAGTCGGCCAACAGGTTGTGCAGCATCCGCTCGCGCAGCCCCGGCCGGGGGCAATAGGCCGGCACTACTATCCGCCCAGCCTCGAGGTTGGTGCGGGGATTCCAGGAATAGCCCATGAAACCGCAGCTTGGCGAGATCAGGATAATCGGGCAGTAACGCATATAGATCCGCTGCGATTCCTTCTTGACCGGCAGCAGGCACTCTTTAAAGAGGGTATGATCCCGGCGTTCAAGCTCCTGCAAGTCCTTAATCAGCTCTTCGCGGCTGTTGACCTGCCCGCTACCGGGGTTGAAATTATCCCGCAGGGCAAAGGGCGGGAAGGGGTCCTGGAGCTTGGCGCAGAGACGGGAGACCCGATGCATGGCAGCGGCTTCCTTGTCGGCGAGGCATTCCTCGGTGAGCTTGAATTCAAGGTTCGCAAGTTTCGCTTCGGTTTCTTCGCGCAGTTCAATCTGCTGGATAATGAACTGGGTTTCAATCCGCTTAGTAATCCGTTCAAACCTCCCGAGATCCACCTTGCAACTCTGGATCTGCTGCTTGAGGTTATTGCTGAGCTTGTGGTAATCAGGGGCGTTGCGGATCAGGTTGCTGAGCTCCGATTGCAGGAGGGCCTGCTTTTCATGCAAATCCCCGATACTCTCTAACAAGTTGACCAGGACTTCGTTGTAAGCGGTTTCCTTGTAGGTCGTGCTGATCAAACGGCGGTGCAGGCGGTCCGCGTGCCAGGCCGGGGAATTCCGGTGTTTCAGCTCCAGTTCCTCATCAATGGAAGGGGTATAGGTGCCGTTCGAGGCCAGGATGATGTACTCATCGGCATAGAGAATATTCATGGCGTCCAGGGAGTAGTCCGCGGTAAGGTTGGCAACGGCGCAGTTCTCCAGGATATGCTCCACGACCTCCGGCTCCAGGCTCCAGCTTGCCTGGCTGAGCATGCCGTAGCGGAAGAAGGCGCGCAGGAGCACCGCGTCCTGCCCGACAAATTCGTTCTTAACCAGGCAAGGCGCTGCTTCATTATAAACCTGCCAAAATTCCTTTACCAGGTGCGGGGTGATGGCGGAGAGTTCACGCAGAAGAAAAGTTATCCGGTCGGCATAAAGCTCATCGGATTGTTCCAGCTTCCGGCGGGTTTCTTTCTCCTCTTCCTTGCTCGCACGGTTCAAGCGGGCCAGAAGGCCATGCTTTTTTTGCTTCATCTGGGAGAGCTGCTCTTGGATAGCCTGGCGCTTCTTGGTGGCAACTGCAGTTTCAACCTCGATCGCAGTGGCATACACCGCCCAGGCAAAGAGTTCCTCGGACTTTATTCCCAGCCGGCTGAAGATTAACAACAAAGGTTCTTTCGCCGTTATGCCGGCAGTTGCCTGCAACAGCGGGGAGGCAATATTTTCTCGCGTCATGCAGAGCTTCCACTGTTGGGAAGCGAGTTGATAGGCGTGGGCGAGGTTGGGATCAAGGGCCTGGCTCTTGCCGTCTTTAACCTTTTGCGCAACCCCAGCCAGCTTGGTTCCCAGCTTGTAGAGCGCGGCCTGGGCCTCCTGGCCGGAAGGCAGCTTCTGCAGTTCGCGGCGCTGGCGGGAAAGCTCGCTTTTGACATCTTCCGAAAGGGTTTTCAGATTTAGCATTTCCAGGCGATCTTTTTCCAGCTCTTCCAGTTCCCGGTAGATGGAGAGGCGCTTTTCAATAATCCGCTGGAGTTGCTCGGGAATTTCTAGGTTTTCCGGAATCGTGCTGGTAGAAACCGGGATTTCAATAAATTCGCCAACTTCATCCTCGTCGTATTCCCCGACCTGGATTTTAATCTCATCATCATTATCAGGCCGTTCTTTGGTGAGAACAGTGTCCATGGCAAGCATGGAAGAATCATGCTCAAGGGCATCTGTTTGGAGTGATTCATTGGTTTCATTCGGAGTCTTCACGATGGCGGTTTCCTCTAATCCTTTTGGTATGGTTTGTTGCAACAACAAAAATGCCGCAACCGGCATTGTTTTCCGGAGTGCTGTGATGATTTTTGTCTATTAATAAAATAATATTTTATTTCGATCCAGAGTCAAGCACCAAAAGGATGTCCGATAACATGTTGCAAAAAAAATCAGGAATTATCCGGGAGCATATTTATAACTACAGTGTTACAATTGAGTTACTTGCTGGAATTAATATTATGAAACCATGAGCTTTCCATTGGTTAAAAGACCATTAATATTGCATTTTTCAAGGTTTTGTGTATGGTGTAACCTGCGATCTGGTTAAAAATTTCATCTGTTTGAAAGCGAAAAGATGGCAATGAACACACTTTATGATAAATCCGTGACTCCCTTTGCCCCGGTCGAAGAGGTGCTTGAAGAATTGCGGCAAGGCAAGATGGTTGTCCTGGTGGATGATGATAACCGCGAGAACGAGGGCGACCTTGTCATCGCTGCCGAGAAGGTGACTGCGGAGAGCATTAACTTCATGGCGACCGAGGGCCGCGGGTGGATCTGCCTGGCGCTGGCTGGTGAGCTCTGCGACCGGCTGGACCTGCCGATGATGGTTTCCGATGAGAAGAATGAAGCTCCCTTTGGGACCGCCTTTACGGTTACCATCGAGGCCCGCGATGGTGTCTCCACCGGGATCAGCGCGGCTGACCGGGCGCATACCATTAAGACCGCGGTCCGGGAGGGTTCCCGCGCCAGCGACCTGGTGCGCCCCGGGCATGTCCAGCCGATCCGCGCCCGCCAGGGCGGGGTCCTGGTCCGAGCCGGGCAGACCGAGGGCAGTGTCGACCTGATGCGGCTCGCGGGATTACAGCCCGCTGGGGTGATCTGCGAAATCATGAA
Source organism: Planctomycetota bacterium (assembly GCA_016927125.1). Lineage (GTDB taxonomy): Bacteria > Planctomycetota > SZUA-567 > SZUA-567 > JAFGNG01 > JAFGNG01. The sequence continues at coordinate 3,434 of JAFGNG010000141.1, forward strand.
ACCCGACGGTACCATGGCGCGCCTGCCGGAATTGCAGAGCTTCTGCGCCGAGAACAACCTGCTGCTCTGCAGCGTCGCGCAGATTATTGCCCACCGCCGCCGCAATGAAAAGCTGGTGGAGTGCGTTCAAACCGTCAAGCTGCCGACCGATGTGGGCGATTTTGATCTCCACTGTTATGTCTCCAATATTGATGACGGTGAGCATCACATCGCGCTGACCGTGGGGGATCTGCGGCCCGGGCGCGAACCCATTGACCACCCGGTACTCTTGCGGGTGCACAGCGAATGCCTGACCGGAGATGTCTTCCATTCCTGCCGTTGCGATTGCGGGGAGCAGATCCATGCCGCTATGAAGATGGTACAGGAGGTTGGCGAAGGCGCGATAATTTACATGCGGCAGGAAGGGCGCGGGATTGGCCTGCCGAACAAGATCAAGGCCTACGGGCTCCAGGATAACGGTATGGATACGGTGGAGGCCAACGAAGAACTCGGCTTCCCGGCAGACCTGCGCGATTACGGCATTGGCGCGCAGATTATCGCCAACCTCGGCATCCGCAAGATGAACCTGATCACCAATAACCCGCGCAAGGTGGCGGGGCTGTGCGGCTACGGCCTGGAGGTGGTTGAGCGCGTGCCGATTGTAATGACGCCGAAGGAAACCAACCGGAATTACCTGGCCACCAAGCGCACCAAGCTGGGCCATATCCTGGACTGAAGAATAACCCTTTTGCGAAAGCAAAAATCTGGTATCATGAAGGAGTCAAAAATTGGACCGGGGCTGTATCCAGCCACAGGTTATTGAGAGGGAGATTAATTATGGGTAAGACATTGAGCGGACAACTCGCGGTCAAGGGTGTGAAGTTCGCCCTGATTGCAAGCAGGTTTAATGATTTCATAGTCTCGCGCCTCCTCGAGGGCGCGAAGGACGCGCTTTTGCGCCACGGCGCTACCGACGCGGAGATCGATGTTATCTGGGTTCCCGGGGCGTTCGAACTCCCGCAGGTTGCCAACCGCGTGGCCCGTTCCGGGAAGTACGGCGCGGTCATCTGCCTGGGATGCGTCATCCGCGGCGCGACCCCGCATTTCGAGTACATTGCCGCCGAGGCTGCCAAGGGGATTGCCCAAACCGCGCTCCAGACGGAGGTGCCCATTGCCTTCGGCGTGCTGACCACCGATACTATCGAACAGGCAGTCGAGCGCGCCGGGACCAAGGCTGGCAACAAGGGAGCGGATGCGGCTATGACCGCCATCGAGCTGGTTAATCTTTACTCGCAGATTTAAGATTTCTTATCGCCTCAAGGTATTTAACCTATGCGTCCTCGTTCCCTGGCCAGGCGACTGGCCATGCAATATCTCTACGCCTATGATCTCAACAACGGGGAATGTGAATCCGCGGACGAGTTTCTCGCTGTCCATGCCGATACCCGAGAAATCCATGACTTTGCCCTCCGGCTGGTGGAGCAGGCGCTGGCGCAGCAGATCGAAATCGAGAACGCCCTGCGCGGGCAGGTCTCCAATTTTGAACTTAAGCGGGTAGCCGCAGTGGAGCGCAACATCCTGCGACTGGGAGTGTGCGAGCTCTTCTCAGCGGAGGTGCCCTTCAAGGTGGCGATTGACGAGGCGGTAAACCTTGCCAAAAAATTCGGCCGCAAGGATTCCGGGGCGTTTGTAAACGGGATCCTTGACGCGGTAGCGAAGAAATTCAATAAAACCGAAAACTTGCCAGGGGAGGGCGGAAACTAATGGAACCGAAAGCAGTGCCTGACCATTCCAGCCAGCCCCATCCGGCGGAGCGCCTCGCGGACCTCCATGTCCATACCGACGCTTCCGACGGGGTCTTGAGCTCCGAGGGGGTGCTGGAAGAGGCCATGTGGAACGGGATCTCCTGCATCGCAATCACGGATCACGACACCATCTCCGGCGTAGCCGCCGGGATCGCGGCCGGCGAGAAGCGCGGCATCGAGGTAATCCCCGGGGTGGAGCTTTCCTGCGTCTGTAATAATGTCGAGGTTCATATCCTGGGCTATTGCATCCGCCACTTGGACGTGATTGAAAACGTCTGCAAAAAGATGCGCGAGCACCGGATAGTGCGCATGCAGGAGATGGTCGCCAAGGCACAATCGCTGGGCTTTGGTATAACTTATGAAGAGGTCGAGGCGATTGCCCAGGGCGGCTCCCTGGGACGGCCGCACCTGGCGCGCCTGCTGGTAAAGCATGGCTATGTCGACAGCATCGGCAAGGCCTTCGACCGCTACATCGGCGATAACGGTTCCATGAATGTGCCGAAGAAACGCCTCAGTTCGGAGGAAGGAATCGGGCTGATTACCCAGGCCGGGGGGGTGTCGGTACTGGCCCACCCCTTCATGCACGGCGCGGATTCGCTCCTGCCCAACTTGGTTGAAGAAGGCTTGCAGGGGTTGGAAGTCTTTTACTATATGCATACGGATGTGCAGCAGCAGCGCTACCTGGAAATAGCGCATAATTATAAACTTCTGATTACCGGCGGCAGCGATTACCACGGCGGCAGCGAGCGCGGCCCATACCTGGGGCAGGGGGCGGTTCCCTACAGGTATGTGGAAATCCTCAAGAACACCGCTGCCGGACAGGCCCCCCGGGCCGCAACCTGAGCACCAGGTTAAATTACTTCGAAGGGAACCGACACCATGGCATGGGGATTCTTCAAGTCCATTCAAAAGGGCTTGACCAAAACCCGGGAGAAATTCGGCCGGGCGCTCTCCACCATCCTGCTCGCTGACCGGAAGGTTGACCAGGACTTCCTGGAGGAACTGGAAGCAGCGCTGATCGGCGCTGACCTGGGCCCGAGGCTGGCCGCGGAACTGGTCAAAAAGATCGAGAAGCGCTACCATGCCGGTAAGATAGAGAAGGCCGCGGACATCCCCAGCGCGTTGAAAGAAGAGCTCGAAGCAGGACTCCGCCAGCAGGAACTGACTCTCGTTGAAGCTGAAACCG
>JAFGNG010000142.1 GCA_016927125.1 Planctomycetota bacterium
GCCTTTCTCGCCTTGGAACGAATCGCCCGCTTGATGCAGAAGAACGGGCTTTCCTACAACGAGGCGAAGGAAATGGTCTGGGCGAGCAATGTCTTCACCACCCACACCCCGGTCCCGGCCGGCAATGAACGCTTTGATCCGGAACTGGTGCGCCGTTACATGGAACCTTACCTCTCCAGCTTCGGCCTGGACTGGAACACCCTGCTGGCGATGGGCAGGGAAGATCCCGGAGATAACGAAGAGGCCTTCTGCATGACGGTGCTGGCCCTCAAGTTGGCAGCGCATTGCAATGGAGTGGCCAGGCTCCACGGGGAGGTTTCCCGCGAGATGTGGAAAGTTCTCTGGCCGACCGTGCCGACTCATGAGATTCCCATCGGACATGTTACCAACGGTATCCACACCCTCGGTTGGAGCAGCCATGACATGCGCGGACTGTTTGACCGTTACCTGGGCCCGCAACTCGTTGATGAGCCGACCAAATTCGAGCTCTTCAAAAAAATTGAGAACATCCCCGACAGCGAACTCTGGCGGACACATGAACGCCGGCGCGAACGGCTGGTCTCTTTTGTCCGCAAACGCCTGGTGGATCGCGGCCGGCGGCGCGGCGCCCCGCAGCGCGAGTTACTTCTGGCCGAAGAGGTGCTGGATCCCGAAGCGCTGACCATCGGCTTTGCCCGGCGGTTCGCTACCTATAAGCGCGGGACGCTCCTCTTCTTCGATACCGCCCGGTTGGAAAAAATTTTGAACAATACCGAACGCCCGGTGCAACTGCTCTTCGCCGGGAAGAGCCACCCGCATGATCTGCCCGGTAAGGCACTGATTCGAGAGATTGTCCATTACTCACGGGAGCCACGCTTCCAGGGCAAGATCGTTTTTATTGAAGACTATGATATTGCCGTGGGGCGTTACCTTACCCAGGGGGTGGATGTCTGGCTCAATACTCCCCGCCGCCCGCTGGAAGCAAGCGGCACCTCCGGCATGAAAGCGGCGGTCAGCGGCGCGCTCAACGCCTCCATCCTGGACGGTTGGTGGGACGAAGCCTACACGCCGGATGTCGGCTGGGCCATTGGCAACCGCGAGGTCTATGAAGATCCGGGAGTCCAGGACTGGGTGGAAAGCCAGGCGCTGTATGACCTGATTGAACAGGAGATTGTACCTATGTTCTATACCCGCGGCCGGACCGGACTACCGCGGGAATGGATCAAGAAGATGAAAGCCTCGATGTCGCAGTTAGGCGCTTTCTTTAACACCAACCGAATGCTGGAGGATTACACCCGGGATCTCTATATTCCCGCGGCGGAGAAGGCCAATATCCTTTCAGCCGACAGCATGTCTCGCGCCAAGGAGCTTGCCGCCTGGAAAAGCAAGCTCGAACGCGAATGGGCGCTGGTTACGGTCCGGAAGGTTGAGGTGGAAGGTGAGGATCGAGTGGTCGGCACCGAGATCAAGGTCAAGGCCCAGGTACAGCTCGGCGGGCTCAGTACGGAGGATGTCAGCGTCGAGCTTTATTATGGATCAATGGATTCCAAGGGAGAGTGCAGTTCCGGCTCGACCTCGCCGATGCAGCCGGGGCAGGCCGTGGATGGCACGATTCCCTACGAAGGCAGCATCCCCTGCGAACGCTCGGGGCGATTCGGCTTCGCGGTCAGGGTACTGCCTCGCCACCGGGATCTTTGCCATCCATACCTGCCCGGCATGATTTGCTGGGCAAAATAGCAGTAGAACGCGGAGCATTAACCTTATTAACAGGCATAATGAAAGCCGGGGACAAGCCAGCGTGCTCCCCGGCTTTTCTTTTTTGTGGTCGCAAGAGTCAGGGCTTAAAATTTTTAATTGTGCTTAATCCGCTGTTTTCAGTATTATTCATTCTTGGTAAGAATCCGAATATTATCTGCATAATAAATCTCCCAGGCTTTTTATAAGGAGCCGCCGTGATGGCAAAGAAACTCTGGGGTGGACGCTTCCAGACCGGAATGCACCCCCTGCTGGAAGCCTACAGTGAGTCTATTTCCTACGATCGCGAACTTGCCTGCGTGGATATTCGGGGCTCACGGGCCCACGCAAAGATGCTACGCAAGGTCGGGTTGTTGCAGGCCAAGGACCTGGCCGCGATCAACAAGGGCCTCACCTCGATTGCAGAGGCGATCCGCAAGGGCAGCTTCACCTATGATCCCGCTGATGAAGATATCCACATGGCAATTGAAAAGGCCTTGATCCGGCGCATCGGCGAGCCCGGCCGCAAGCTCCATACCGCACGCAGCCGCAACGACCAGGTGGCTACCGATCTCCGCCTCTGGTGCCGAGAAGCCATTGACGGCCTGGACTCTAAGATCAAGTCCTTGCAGCAAGCCCTACTCAAGACATCGCAAAAGCATAAAGATCTCATCATGCCGGGCTATACCCATCTCCAGCGTGCACAGCCGATTCTCCTACCCCAACACCTGCTGGCATATATCGAGATGCTCGGGCGCGACCGCGAACGCCTGGCGGATGCGCGCAAACGGGTCAATCATCTGCCTCTTGGCAGTTGCGCCCTGGCTGGGACCACACTTAAAATCGATCGCGAATTTGTCCAGAAGGAACTCGGCTTTGAAGGCTTGTGCGAAAACAGCATGGACGCGATAAGCGATCGTGATTTCTGCGTGGAGGTAGTCAGCGCCATCGCATTGCTGATGGCCCATCTCTCCCGGTTCAGCGAGGATGTAATCCTCTGGGCGAGCGCGGAGTGGGGACTGGTGAAACTCGCGGATGAATGGTCGACCGGCTCTTCCATCATGCCACAAAAGCGCAATCCTGATCTCCTTGAACTTACCCGCGGAAAAACCGGCCGGGTGTACGGGGATTTGGTAGCATTGTTGACATTACTTAAAGGCTTGCCAATGACCTATAACCGCGACCTGCAGGAGGATAAGCCGCAAGTCTTCGACGCGGTCCGGACGGCCCTGGCAGCTACCGAGACTTTGGCCGCGTTTATGCCGACTTTGAAGTTTAACCGGAAAGCGGCCACAGCTTTATTGCAGGACGGTTACCTGGAAGCCACCGCCCTGGCGGAGTATCTGGTGGAAAAGGGTCTCCCGTTCCGCCGCGCGCACGAGACATCCGGACAAATTGTCCGCCTGGCCGAGAAGCAAAGCTGCCGCCTGGCCGAGTTGCCACTAGCGCAGATGCAAAAGGTTAGCGAACTCATTAAACAAGATATCTATAAATCGCTGGATTCGGCAAATGTGGTTGGGATCTACAAGAGCGCAGGTGCGGCCGGCGGGAAAGAGGTACGTAAGGCACTGGAAAAATGGCAGAAGCGTTTGCAGAAATAAGTGGGATTAATTATAGAATTATACGCAAGGAATAATAATGGTTCTTATGAAAACAGCCCAGGTAGTTGTCCTCGGAGCTTCCCCCAAGGAAGACCGCTATTCAAACCAGGCCGTCAAGGCGCTCTTGGCGAATGGTTACCAGGTTATTCCGATACACCCGATGTGCGAAACCATCCATGGCATTGCTTGCGCGCATAGCCTTGCTGAGATCCAAGGGCCGGTGGATACGCTGACAGTTTATCTCAACCCGGAAAGATCTTCACAAATAGTGGATTCCATCCTGAAAGTGAATCCCCGCCGACTAATTCTTAATCCCGGCACGGAGAATCCCGAGCTGGTGCGGCAGGCCGAGGCGCAGGGGATTTTGGTACAGGAGGCCTGTACCCTGGTGCTTCTGAGTACCGGACAATTTGATAAGTAATTGCAGTTTAAAAGGGGCTGGGAATTTTGCAATTAAGATGATAAATCCCAGCAAAAAGCGGCGCCCTTGACAGCATTATCAAAAATGTTATAAAGTTTTTGCGGGCGGCTAATCCAAATAAAGTTTTATCCCCGTCTGCCTCATTTTCGACATGATACCTAATCCGACCCAAATTATATTTGAAGGAAGACAGATGAAACCAATCCTGAAATCCCTTACCCTTGCTCTTATCCTGATCTTTTCGGCAATGGCTGCGGCGGGAGCAGCAGAAGGGGCCGTATACGAAACCCTGTTTGAAAAAGACCTGCTGTTCTTCATGAAAGTTGATGATCTTGCCACCCTGCAACAGAAGAGTGAATCCTCCCCCTGGCATAAATTAATGCAGGACAAAGAGGTGGTTGATTTCCTGGAAAAACCCATCGCGGAGCTGCAGGGACGAATCGAGGTTTTAAATGCAATTCTGACGGAAAAACTGGGCATGGAATTAAAGCTGGAGGATTTCGCCGATTTTATTCCCCAGAGCTTCGCCGTCGCGGTTGAAATGCCGAGAGAAGGTAAAATTAACTCTCGTAAAGACCTTTCCTTTGTCCTGGTTGCCAGGATGAGTAAGGAGGACGAGAAGGGTGAACGCCTGGCAGCTATTCTTGACGCATTAGTTGCTTCCGAGGAAGACTGGCTCATGCGCCGAGAGATGGAGGTTGAGGGGGAAACCCTTCAGGGCCTCTTCCTGGTGGACGAGAACGACACGGAGACCCTCTTGACCTATGCCTTCGTGGATGAATATTTTGTCGTCGGCAACAAACTGGGAGGCGTACGCCGGATGGTAACCTCCCTTAAAAAAGGCCGGGATGAACACTTCGGCCAGTCCGAGAAATATCAGCACCTGGTCGGCCTTATGGGGGATAAGGGTGATCTACTCAGCTATATTGATATTGAGAATATCTTCGCAGCCCTACCGGAGCCGGAACCACCGGCCGCTCCGGAAGCTACTTCAGAAATGAATACCCTGCCCCCGCCACCAATAGACCCTACCGTGGTTATTGAGGCCCTTGGTTTCAGTAATCTGAAATATCTGGGCGGGTGGATTTACCAGGATCCTAACGGCGAACTCCTATCTTATGTCTACCTGCACGCACCCGGGGAGAAGAGCGGGATTATTAAACTGCTCGCTGCTGGCGGCGATCCCATGCCGGTACCTGGATTCCTGCCGTCCTCCGCATTTTTGCACGAAGCCTTCCGGATTCCAATCCGGGATGCTTATGATGTGCTGGTAGAAGTTTCCGAAAAAATTAATCCCGGCTCTTCTGCGGATATCACCAGGGGGCTTGCCTCGGCCCAGGATGCAGTAGGGGTTAATGTTGTGGAGCAAATCCTGGCTCCCCTTGGCAACGAAGTCGCCATTTCTTTTATTCAGCCGCTCGAACCGACCATGGAAATCGAAGGCATGCCGCCGGCCATGGCCATGACTGATACCACCGACATGTTGCTGTTCAGCGTTGAGGTAAAAGATGCGCAGCTCCTCGAAGGCAGCCTGGGAGCAATAACGGCCAAGTTTAAAGACGAAGGCCAGATTGTGGAAGAAATCGAGGATTACAACAACCTGGTTATCCATTCCTTTGCCCCGGCGGATATACAGCCCATGCCAGGTATGCCAGTGCCTTGTTATACCATCTTAAACGACCGCGTTTTCTTCGCCCTTTCCGTTAATACCATCAGGATAGTGATCGACCAGGCCCAGCAGGAAAAGGGTGGGATGCATGATATTCCCATGTGTCTCCTGGCGCGGGAGCGTCTGGATACGGAGGCTGCCAGATTCCCCGGCCTGGATAAGGCAATAGGCCTGATTTGTATGAATGAAGGGCCGTATTTCGGCTGGTACAGCGGGCAAATGAAGATGCACCTTTCCATGCAGGTGCGTTATCACCGGAACCGCCAAATCAGGCGGGAGGAGATGCGCGCCCGGATGGAAGCAGAAGGAGAGGTACTGCAACCACAAGCCCAACCTGATCTTGCAATCAAGCTGCTGATAGAGTTGGGGGAATTCATTGATTTTGATTATTGGCCGGGATGGTATGTCTTTGAGCGCTACCTGGGTTTTTCCATGGTCCGAATGAGATTTGTGGAGGAGGGCATCATCACGGAAGGCGTAAGCGTGCCCAATCCCAATCCTCCCAAGGTACAAACCGGGGCTTCGGAGGTCTTTTAAGTCAGAAAACTTAGGTTTGAGAATCTTTTTTCAAATAGGTCGTTGCGCATTTTAAGTAGAGCAGTATATTGAACATCTCAACAAGGATCATGAAGGTTTCAGCTATCTAATTCCAGCTATGCCATCTTAGGAGGGAGCAGAGTATGCCGTGGGTTGAAATCTCGCAGGCAGCTTTCATGATGGGAATTTCCGAACGCACGATCCGCAACTGGGTCAAGTCCGGAAAAATCAGCGCCAAGACCGAAAATGGCCGCCGGATGGTGGAGATTCCGGACGAAGAACTGCGGGCTTCCGGCGCCGATGCCGAACCCTTCCCAGAGGATGATGCCTTCCAAGACACCGAGGAATCCCAGACAGATATTATGGGCGCGCAGAAACGGCTGGAAGTCGCTTTGCTGGAGTGCGGCCGCGTGAAAGGTACCCTGGCCAGCCAGGAGCGCATCATGGAGACCCTCTCCAGCAATATCGGGGAGCTGACCGCAAAGCTGCAAAAGAGCCAGAACCGCGCCTGGAAGTTTATCATCGTCAGCTTAGTAGTCGCATCCATTGGGTTAGTGGTGGTGCTTATCAACAAAAGCGCGTATTACGAAAAGGAAGGCGCTATCAGAGAAGATCACACGAAAGCGCTGGAGCTAAAGAACCAGACTATCCTCGAACTTAATAAAGAAAAAAGTGACCGCAGGTGGGAATTCCTTACAGAAATGAATAAGCGAGAGAAGGAACTGGAAGAAGAAAAGAAACAAGCGCTGAAGGAACAGGAAGAGGAGTTTGAAGGCCAGATTGAAAAGGCCGAGGAGAAAGTCCGCGCGCAACTCAATGATATTATAGATAACAAGGATAATTATATCCGGGAACTGCAGGATAATTTGAAGCAGGAAACCTTTAAGGTTGCCGAATTGGAAGCCAAGGAGGCTGTCCTGAAAGAAGATATCACGGAACTAGAAGCCATGATCGAAAGCAAGAACCTGGAGATTATGGCGTTGGAAGAGGTCCAGACCCGATACCTTGAGCTCCAGAAGAGAATTATAGATAAAGAAATTTTGAAGGATAACTAAATCTCTGCCTGGCGGGATTTCTTTGCAAACAAGAAAGCTTATTTGCGCTTTGCCAAGGTCAGCTTGGGTGAGCGAATGGCTGCAGTATAGCCATGTTTTTCCAGAATTTCCATTCCGCCCTTTGAAGTCACTACCACTGTCGGGGCCAATGCCAGCAATTTTTCCACAGTTTTAACTCTCACGGACTCGCGATCAGTATAGAAATAGATGACCGCTTCCGGCGCGTGAATCTCGGTATAGAAGATAACGACAGATTTATCTTCAGGGACAGTTTCACGAATGACGGGGGCTGCTTCGAGAAGGTTAGTATTGTCGTTGCTCTGGTGGCGTTCGACCGGCAGGAAGAAGATGGCCAGGCCGATGAGGATCGCCCACAACCACAACCGGTTCTCAAGATGCCGCATTATCTTTTCCGGCAGGAGTTTGACCAGGGCAAGGGCGGTGAAGGCGCTCAGCGGGGGATACAAGAACATGAGGTAGCGCCCATACATGCGCGGCGGGGCAAAGGCAACAACAGCGGAAATTATTAGCAGGAAGAAGAAAATCACCCCAAAGGTTTTGAAATCTTTTTTGGGATTTTCGATTTGTAGAGTGTCTTTTTTCTGCCGATAAACCCTTATCCCGGCAAGCCAGATCCCATACAGAGCCAGGGGCGTCCAGGGGAGGTAATGGCTAAAGAGAACCAAGAGGTAATTGAGGCGGCCTTTGCCCGTGACCAACTCTCCCTGCATCCGGGCCAGCATTTCGCGCCCCCAGTAGAGATCCCAGAAGTCCGGGTTGGCGCGGGCGACCAGAATATGCCAGGGCGCGGAGATTGCCAGGCCCAAGATAATACCCAGCCAGAAAAGCTTTAGCTTAAAAATATTTTTTTGCTGGTCGCTTCTTAATAACACGGCTGACAGGATTATCGGCAGGGCCAGGAGAACCAACGGACCCTTGGTCAAGATTCCCAGCCCACAGGCAAGCCCCGGTACTACTGCCGCCCACCTGGATTTACCCGCGGTCACGCAGGCATATCCCCAGATGGCAAGCAGGATGAAGAATACCTGGGGGGCGTCCAGCCTTCCGGCAATGGAGTAGCGTAGAAAATCATTGCTGAGGGCAAGCACCATCCCTGCCAGCAGCCCGGTGCGCGCGTCAAGGTAACGCCGAGTAAGAGCATAAAGCAGCATCACCGAGCCAATCCCGGCCAGGGCGCTCCAGAAGCGCGCGGCCCAGACGGAGGTGCCGCAGGCTTTAAAGAGCAGGGCGGTCAGCCAGAAGTACAACGGCGGTTTGTTAAAGTAGAGACGCTCCGGAGTTTCATGCATGGTAATGGCATCACCGGTGGTGAGAATGCACTTGGAGATAGAGGCGTAACGCGCGGGATCCTCCAACAGCACGCCATCCCAGAGCTTGACCAGAAAGAGGGCAAGGCAGAGCAGTAGCAGTGCCTTGCCATAACTGCACGGTTGGCTATTAACAGAATCAGGCATTTCCATGCAATTCTCCAGCGGGGACAGATAGGGAAATTTTATGGATAAAAGGGGATAAAAACAAGCAGGGTCTCCGGGTGACAGTACTTTCTATATTGCTATCTGGAAAACATCATGTAAAGTTAGCGGTTGTCTGGAATATTGTACTATTAATCAGGTAAGTTTAAAGAGAGTAAAAAATGCCGGGTGTGAGCTTGATTATTCCTAACCGTGACGGCGAAGAGTATCTGCGCGATTGCCTCGATGCGATAGCGGAACAAACCCTGCCACCACTGGAGGTTATTGTCGTTGATGATGCCTCCGTGGACAGCAGCATCGCCATGCTGGAGAAGGAATATCCCGGGATTCGTCTTCTCAAGTCCGGGGACGGGGTTGCTCCACGTGGCTTTGCGGCCACGGTGAATACAGGTATAAAAGCATCAACTGGCGAATATATTGCGCTTCTCAATAATGACACCAAACCAGAGGCGCGCTGGTTGGAAGAGATGGTGACGGCCATGGAGCAGCAACCCCGCGCCGCTTCCTGCGCCAGCCGGATGTTGCACAAGGATGGTAAAAATATCAATGCCGTGGGGCTGATCTTCAATGCTAACGGTACCTGTGGCGCACTCGGAGACGGAGAGCTGGATGATGAGCGTTTTGACAAAAACTGCGAAGTCTTCGGTCCTTCCGGTGGAGCGGCTCTCTGGCGAAAGTCAGCCTTGGACAAAATTGGCCTCTTCGATGAAGATTTCTTTGCCTACTGGGAGGACGCGGATCTTTCTTACCGCGCGCGGGCGGCGGGATTTATTTCCATCTATGCGCCTAAGGCAAGAGTTTTACACCTTGAAGGCGGCTGTAAAACCTTGCAGCGTTATGACAAAGTCAGGCTGCGTATCCGCAACGGCTGTTGGTTTGCTTTTTGTAATCTTCCATTAGGAACTTTGTTTCGGCGGTTTTATAAAATTGCCTGGGCGATGGAGTACCGGTATTTCTTTAAATATGGCCTGCGCCCCTGGAAGGTGGAATGCCGTTCTTTCTGGAAGGCGATCATGGAGGTGGAACTTAGTCCACGGGTCTTTTTCAAGAAACGTAAAGAACGCAGGGAAAAGCAAATCGTTGCGGATTTGGAGATTACCCGCTGGCTGGGATGTAATCCCTTTGCGGAATGAGCAGTTTATTCTTCCGGGTTATTAAGCCCATAGTGTTCGAAGTACTCGCCAATGTTGGAGGGGGTGGAGCGGACAATCATCTGCCCCACATACCCGAGGACTGAAAAGCCCCACAAGTGTTCCAAGCCCTGGATAACCCCGGTGCGGATATCATTCTGCCGATCTAGGCGGTTGATAATCTCTTCCTGCGCTCTTTCAAACGGGCCATCAAGAACCTCTAGCGCGGAGCTGCTATTGTGGTATTTCGCCGGCGGGAAGTGTACCCAGCGGTTGAGCAAGACCGGAATCATGCCCTCTTCAAGCTCCTCGAAGCCAAAACCTTCCAGCTCAACCGGGTTTGACGGGGTGAAGATCTTAGGGCGATCCACGGAGACCTCCCCCTTGCGCATAACTACATCACCCCTATTAATGCCAGAATTCGCCAGAAAGACGTAGGGCAGGCGCGTGCTACCAAAGGTATATAACAGGTTCTTGCGGGTGCGAAGGATGCGGGTCTTGCGCTGCGCTTCTATGAATGCTTCAAACGGATTATCTTTCGGCATTGCTGAAAACCCCATTAAAACAAATGCTATTAGCTGCTTGGTTATGGTATATATTTTGCTTCACATAATTATACAACATAATTATTATCTGGGCAAACGGATTCCAAAGTCATTAACCAGCTCTATTTTATTATGTCATTTATTGGCAAAAAACCTGTTAAATCTTGTTAAAGATTAATTTTTTTGAAAAATGTTTGCCACTTTTAACTTCTTAAGATAGAGTTACCCAGGTATTGGGAAGGGGATTGCAGACCGGGGGATTTCAGGTGTTTTGTCCATGCAAAACCATTTTATCCAGAAGCGACGACTAAAAATATTACTGATCCTTCTGACAGTCGCCTTGATCATGCGGATAGCTGCGGGCTTTTACGTGGAGCAGCAGGTTGCTGCGCGCAACGAGCAGGGGACTGTTTCCAGCCCCTTCCTATTTCCAGACTCTGACAATATGCATGCTACCGCAGCCAACTTGGCGGCGGGAAAAGGCCATGTCGACGACCACGGCCGGTTTGCTTGGCGGATGCCTATCTACCAGAGCTTCCTCGCAGGATTATCCCTGGTTGGTCTCAGTTCAGCCCAGGCGATACGTTCGGTTCAGGCAATTCTGGATGTCTTTAACTGCCTGCTGATTTTCCTGATAACCAGGAGATATTTCGGCGGCAGGGCTGGGCTCTTCGCCGCCACCATGGCCGCAATCTATCCGCTCTTCATCTACTTCTCCGCCCTGGTGTTGACTGAGACCATGACCATCACCGCTTTACTGCTGATTGTCTATGCCTTTAGCCGTATGGATGAGAACTTCCGCATGGACCAGGCCTTTCTCGCCGGTATCATGATTGGACTTGGCACCCTGGTAAAGGCCTCGCTGGTGTTTTTACTCTGTTTTTATACCTGCTGGTGGCTTCTGTTACAGGATCGGAAGGCTTACGGTTATTTGTTGTGGGGAAGGTTAGCCAAGCGGGACGTGTGGCTAAGAAAAAGCAGGAGAATAATTATTATCCCTGCTTGCATACTTCTTGGCACAGGCCTGGTGCTTGCTCCTTGGGCTGTGCGTAATCGCACTAAGCTGGATACTTTCGTGCTGTTGCGAACCGCCGGCGGACATGCCTTGTATGAATCCAACAGCGAATTTGCCGATGGCGGACCAAATAACAATAAGATCATATTTCCCCCTGGCACCGACTCCATGGGAGAAGTGGAGCGCGAC